>DXHF01000225.1 GCA_019113605.1 Candidatus Paenibacillus intestinavium | reverse complement strand
TCGTATGATAATGCAAGATACATCATTGGACGATTTTCCATACGTTCTGCATCAATCGCAACAGGACGAAGTTGAATTTTGTGCATACCTAGAATACCAACTTGAGGTGTATTCAAGATTGGAGTAGATAGCAATGATCCAAATACTCCACCATTTGTAATTGTGAAGCTACCACCTTGCAGGTCATTCAACGTCAATGTATTAGCACGCGCCTTTTTAGCAAGTTCGCCAATATTACGTTCAATTTCTGCGAAGCCCATACGATCTGCGTCACGTACAACTGGAACAACTAGACCTTCTTTGGCAGCTACAGCAATACCGATATCGAAATATTTCTTCATCACGATATCTTCACCGTCAATTTCAGCATTCAACATTGGGAATGCCTTCAATGCACCAACAACAGCCTTCGTGAAGAATGACATGAATCCAAGATTAACATCGTTTTTATCGAAGAACGACTGTTTACGACGTTTACGAAGATCAAGAATAGCCGTCATATCAATTTCATTAAATGTAGTTAACATGGCTGCTGTTTGTTGAGCTTCAACTAGTCGCTTAGCAATCGTTGCTCTACGACGAGACATACGTTTACGTTCAACATTTTTGCCGTCTGTTGACACAGAAGCTGATGCTGATTTGACTACAGGAGCAGCAATTGGCGCTGGCGCAGCTGTAGGCTGAACCTGATGTGAACGAACATCTCCAGGGTAAATACGACCGATTGCATCTTTGCCTTGAACTTGAGTTAGATCAACTCCTTGCTCACGAGCAAGCTTACGAGCTGCAGGAGACGCATTAACGCTTCCTGATGCCGTTGCCACTGATTCAGTCGACGCTACTACTGGCGCTGACGGTTGAGCCGCTACTGGCGCTACTGCCACTGCAGCAGTTTCCGTCGTCGTTGGTGCTGGTACAGCGGTAGCAGATGCTCCGCCAATAGAACCAATGGCTTCGCCTACTAGTACAACCTCACCGTCCTGCTTCGCAATGGCTTGAACTGCACCGCTACTTTCAGCACTAATTTCGATATTAACTTTATCCGTTTCTAACTCTAGTAGAACGTCCCCTTGATTAACAGTATCGCCAACTTTGACGAACCATTTCGAGATCGTTCCTTCTGAGATCGATTCTCCTAATTCTGGTACAATAATATCTGCCATTAGTAGCTTACCCCCTTACAATATTCGATTCAAATGGCTGCCCATTCAAAGTAGATGAAATAATTGCTTGTTGTTCTCTTACATGAACCTCTTGATGTCCACTAGCTGTACTAGCACGATCAGGACGTCCAATGTAATTCACAGTTACATTTTTCGGAGCGATTGCACGTAATCTTGGATCCATGAATAGCCATGATCCCATATTTTTCGGTTCTTCCTGTACCCATATAATTTCCTCTAGCTTCGGATAAAGCTTAACGATACGCTCAATCTCAGTCTCTGGGAATGGGAATAGTTGCTCGATACGTGCAATTCTTAACCATTCATAATCGGTAGGAGCAGAAGATGATTGCGCTTCTTCAAGATCAACCATAACTTTACCTGTTCCGAATACGATACGTTTCACTTTATCACGATCAGCTTTCGCTTCTGTTAAGCTGAACTGTGGCAGAACCGGCTTGAACGAGCCTTCGCTAAATTCAACACCATGTGCAGCAACACGAGGATTACGAATTAAGCTCTTCGGCGCAATAAGCACTAATGGACGAACATTTTCACTTCATAGCATTGCTGCCTGCTTACGTAGTAAGTGGAAGTATTGTGATGCGCTTGTTAGATTCGCAACTGTCCAGTTATTGTCAGCTGATAGCTGTAAGAAACGTTCTAGGCGTGCACTAGAATGCTCTGGACCTTGACCTTCATATCCGTGAGGTAGAAGAATCGTAATACCAGATTTTTGCGCCCATTTTGCACGACCAGCTGCAATAAATTGATCAAATATTACTTGTGCTACGTTTGCAAAGTCACCATATTGAGCCTCCCAGATCACTAATGTCTCTGGTGCAAATACGTTATATCCATATTCGAAGCCTAGAACAGCAGTTTCAGAAAGTGGACTGTTATGAATTGAGAACGACGCTTTAGCTTGCGGAATATAATGTAATGGCGAAAACTTTTGGGCATTTACATTATCATTCAAGACGATATGACGATGTGAGAACGTTCCACGTTCGACATCTTGACCACTCATCCGAATCGGAGTACCATCAGCCAAAATGGTTGCAAATGCTAATGCTTCAGCATGTGCCCAATCAACCTTCTCCCCATCATTCAAGCTTACAGCACGACGTTGTAAAATCTTTTGTAGCTTATTATATTCGGTAAAGCTTCCAGGACGATTAAGCATCTCGAGATTGATTTCACGTAATTGCTCCATCGCTACTGATGTTTTCACATCTTCCGGAACAGTAATGCCTTCTGGCTTTTCACGTTTTTCTTTCTTCTGGCCTTCGTTAGCTTTCATCGTTGCGTACGCATCTTGAAGCACATCCAATGTACGGCCACGTAAGCCGTCTACCTGTTCCTTAGTCATAGAATTACGCTCTACCAATTCGCTAGCATAAATCGTACTAACTGTAGGATGGTTACGGATTTTGCTGTACATTAACGGTTGTGTTCCTTCTGGATCGTCCATCTCGTTATGACCGTAGCGACGGTAGCCGATTAGATCGATAACGAAGCCTTTGTTATAGCGTAGACGATACTCACATGCTAATCTAACCGCGGCAAGACAAGCCTCAGGATCATCCGCATTTACGTGAACAATCGGAAGATCGAAGCCTTTCGCCAAGTCACTCGCATAATAAGTCGATCTAGAGTCTTGACTATTCGTTGTAAATCCTAAACGGTTGTTAGCGATAATATGCAGCGTACCGCCATTACTATAACCGTCCAAATTATTAAAGTTAAGTGTTTCAGCTACAATGCCTTCGCCAATAAACGCAGCGTCACCATGAATGCAAATCGTTACTGCAGCATGAGGATCCTGCTTAGGATAACCTGGTTTGGAACGATCCTCTTGAGCGGCTCTTGTATAACCTTCAACCACAGGATTAACAAATTCCAAATGTGATGGATTATTAGCAAGTGTAATATTAGCTCGTACCGTTTCACCTTCACGTACTGTACGATCAGCACCAAGATGATACTTAACGTCACCTGTCCATCCATAGTTTACATTTTTAGCACTTTCAAGTGCTTTATTAGGTGAGTTTTGGAATTCCGCAAAAATACGCTCATACGGCTTTCCAAGTATGTGGGCAAGTACATTTAGACGGCCACGATGTGCCATTCCCACCAAAATATGCTGTGCACCATCATGTGCCACAGCTCTCACAATTTCATCTAGTACTGGAACTAGCATATCTAGACCTTCGATAGAAAAACGCTTCTGACCAACGAATGTTTTGTGAATGAAATTTTCAAATAACTCAACCTGTAGTAATCTCTCTAGCAATGCTTCTTTCTCACGATCGGAAAGTGGAGCAGGGAAAGATCCAGATTCAGCTTTTTCAAATAACCAATCACGTTCATGTTCGTCATGGATATGAGTAAATTCATAGGCAGCAGAACGTGCGTAGATTTCACGTAAACGCAGTATAGCTTCCCAACCATTAGCAATATTAGCAGGAGCATTATTCCATATTAATTTTGCTGGAATGGCTTCAAGATCATGCTTAGTTAAGCCAAAAGTTTTGGGTTCCAACAGCTTCGTATCAGCTTTAGGACTTAGATCAAGAGGATTGATATCTGCACCTAGATGTCCATAACGACGAATATTCAACATCAATTGGTGAGCAGCTACAACCTTTTGCAATAAATTACTGTCTAACGGGATGTTATTACTTACGAGTGAAGCTCTTGAAGCATTAACTCCAGAATTCGCTACAGAAGATTGTGCTCCTGGTGTAGCAAAATCTGTTGGTGGTTCCCCCCAAAGGACAAATAATTCACGAACGGAAGGATCGACCATATTCGGGTCTTGCAAATAAAGCTCATATTGCTCCTGCACATAACCATAGTTAGGACCATAGTAACTCTTCCAAGGAGAAGTGTTGCGCTCATCATGGATGCTCATTGCAGTTTATTCCACCCTCTCTATACTTTTAGATCTTGATATTATTATAAGTGCATTACACTTATATTGAAAAGAGAAGTACACTACCGTTTGTCACAGTATCGTAACTTCTCTATATTCTAGTACATTAATGAAAAGGCTTCAACCGCTATTTTGGCATCGGTTTCATCGATTATCCATATGGATTCAACCGATATCGACCTTTCTGTCCATTTCTCAATCATTTTCAGATATTAATTGATAAAGTGTTCTCACCATTACGCCTGTTGCACCTTTTGTTTCCCATTTGCGAGAATTGCTCAAAAAGGCAGTCCCAGCTATATCTAGATGTACCCATGGTTTTCCTTGAGCAAAATGTCCAACGAATAGACCACCTGTAATGGTACCACCATGTCTGCCACCACTATTTTTCAAATCAGCAACGTCGCTGCGGATTAGCTTCTTGTATTCATCATATGCAGGAAACTGCCATACCCGTTCTCCGCTTCTAGTAGATGCTGCAATTACTTGTTGCATTAGCTGCTCATCATTCGTAATCGCACCTGTGGCTTCTGTCCCTAGTGCCACTAGAACTGCCCCCGTTAGCGTAGCAACGTCGACTAGTTTTGTTGCTCCTCGCTTAATAGCAGTCGTCATGCCATCAGCCAATACTAATCTACCTTCAGCATCGGTATTAACGATTTCTACCGTATATCCACTCATCGTTGTAATAACATCACCTGGCTTCAAGGCACGGTCACTAGGCATGTTTTCTGCTGTTGGGATGACAACGACAACATTGACTGCTAATTTCATCGATGCAATGGCACGTAATGCACCAAGCACAGCTGCCGCACCACCCATATCAGAAATCATTTCTTCCATGTTTGCAGCAGGTTTTAAGGAAATACCGCCTGTATCAAATGTAATCCCTTTACCTACAAGACCCCATTTTTCATCCGAAGAAGGATCACCTTCATAATGAATAACGATCATTCTCGGTGGATTGACACTACCTTGACCAACACCAAGCAGAGCTCCCATATTTTCCTCAGCCAAAGTCCACTCATCCAGCACTTCAATATCCAGTTCTAATTCATCGGCTAATTGTTCAGCATAGAAAGTAAGTCTTTCTGGCGTCAGATCATTGCCTGACATATTCGTCAAGTCACGAGCAAGTTTTACACTTTGTACCATATGCTCTGCTTCATTAACCGCTGCTTCATACATAGCGACATTGGCAAGCTGTGAATCATTAAGTACAAAGTTCAAAGCCTGCAAATTATAAAATTTCTGATCCTCTTTCTTCATTACTGTGCGCTCATATAATGCTAATTGTAACCCTTCGATCATCGCTTGTACGCTATGATGTACACCTTGAGTTGATAGACTTGTCTCTAATTCCGCATTATTCAGTGATAGTGACAAAGAAGCAAGTCGTAATGACTTCACTTGTTTCGCAATAGCGGCAAATAGCTCGCGTAATCCATCCGCTCCATCTTCCTCGCTATAAGCTGCAAGCAACAAGTACCGCTCATTAATTAAACCTAACGTAGCAATAACAGCTACTTGATTTGCTTTTGCACTAAATTGTTCATTTTCAAACATTGATAAAATATGCTGATCAAGTGCAGTCCCTACAATCGGCGCACCCTGCTTCAATTGTTGTAATTGTTGCTTATTAACTAGCAATAATAATGCATCTGATGGCTGCTCTTTATTGCCATATGTATAAGTTGTCATCTTCTAACCTCCAACGCTTTTCTCTACTTCTTATCAAATGAAATTTTTCTGTAAATTATTCCTGTACTCATTCTAAACTTTACTACTGCAAAAGGCAATTTACCGTTGCCTTTTGCAGTAGTATTCACACTTAAATCAGTCATATAATACAAAAAATAAAAAGACCATCTACCGTCGTCAAATTGACATTCGATAAATGATCTTTTGTACTAATTAACTGTTTCAATTAACCTTTAAGGTTAGCTTGTCCTGGTTTCCAGTTAATTGGGCAAAGTCCACCAGATTGAAGTGCTTGAAGTACACGAAGAGTTTCTTCAACGCTACGTCCAACATCATTATGGTTAACTACTTGATACTTAATTTCGCCTTCTGGATCGATAATGAATAGACCACGTAATGCAATACCGTCTTCTTCAATAAGAACACCATAGTCAGCAGCAACACTTTTAGTAATGTCAGAAGCCAATGGGAAGTTCAATTGTCCAAGACCATTGCTCTCAACCGGAGTAGTGATCCATGCTTTATGAGTATGCTTACTATCAATAGAAACACCAAGAACTTCAGTGTTCAATGCTTTGAATTGATCATATGCAAGACTTAATGCAGTAATTTCAGTTGGGCATACAAAAGTGAAATCTAGTGGGTAGAAGAAAAATACTAACCATTTTCCTTTGTAATCAGAAAGTGAAGCAGTTCCAAAATCAGAACCATCACCAAGTGCAGTTTCCATTGTAAAATTAGGTGCTTGACGACCTACCAAACGTTCAGCCATAATAAATTCCTCCTCATATCCTATCTATTTATTATCATGTAGTTTTCCGTGAAAACCATAATAATGCTCACTGATAAATATTATCATTACAAAAGACTAGTGTCAAGATTATAAAGAATATTTATTTGTAATCATTATAAATAAACTAAAAAAGTCATCATTTTTTCACATAATAATGACCATTTTCATTTCAAATAATGAGATTAGTTATTTCAGTTACTAATTTTGACCTTGATTTACTA
>DXHF01000224.1 GCA_019113605.1 Candidatus Paenibacillus intestinavium | reverse complement strand
GTATCGGTCAAAGATGCGAATGGGATAGAGGGGTTGGATGGTAACCAGACCATCAACGTGTCAACTCCACTGGTGTTAAGCATCCTGAAATAAATGGGATGAACCATCAGAAACCCCCACTTCAATCGAAGCGACAGCTTGGGTAAGTGGCGGGAGTATTCATATTTCTACTTTCCTCTATTTTTTATTTCGGAGTAGCCAGCATTGCATTGTTATTTATTATTCGTATTATTCACGGAGGTAGCTATGGAGTAGCGGCAACATCAACTAGTGCATTAGCTACTGATATTATTCCTGAGTCTCGTAAAGGTGAAGGTATTGGATACTTTAGTATGTTTATGAGTGTTGCTATGGTCGTCGGCCCAGCACTTGGTATTATGGTCTGGAAAAAAATTTCATTCAAAAACTTAATCGATAAAAATGCACTTCCTATCTCATTAGCGGGCTTTATTCTTGCGATTTCCTATAGCTCGCTTACTTTGTACATTACTTCTTATACGAAGGAATTAGATCAAGAAAACTCTGCGGGATTATTTTTTATCGTGTTTGCATTGACGATTATTATTTCTAGACCATTTATAGGAAAAATGTTTGATCGATTAGGTGAAAACTTTCTAGCCTACCCTGGTCTAATCTGCTTCGCTAGTGGAATGATCATTCTTAGTCAGGAAACATCTAGCACTGTACTTCTACTATCAGCAGTCATTATGGGATTAGGCTACGGAGCAATTTTACCTTGTTTTCAAACGATTGCTATTCAATCTGTTCCTGCCGAGCGACGTGGACTCGCTACTGCGACATTCTTTTTACTGTTCGATGCTGGATATGGAGTTGGGTCTTACTTAATGGGAGTTATTGCAACTCATTCGAATTATCGTGTTATGTATTTCAGTGCTGGTGTACTCGCTCTAATTAGTTTATTCATCTATTACTTGATGCATCATCGTCAAACTGATAAATCCAACAAGAATATGAATTCTGCTATTCTTCCGAAAACTAGTTAATTGATAACGACAAACCGTCCTGATGAATGTTAAAACCTACCTGATCGAAATATAGAATAAATAAGCACCACAAACATAAAAATTGTAGCAGCAAAACCGATCTCAATAACAGGCATGCGCCATAATATAGATTGCGAGTGCATAATCGATGTCCCTATTATTAATCCACACATAACTATACTTAAAGCGAGCATTACAATACTGAAAGCTAGACGATTACTTATTCGATCAAGCTTTTCCAGCAACATAGTTACTTGACGGGATTCCAAATCTATTTTTAGCTTGCCGTTGCTCACCATACGAGCTAGCTGCTTCAGATGAAGTGGAATCTCCTTAACCATATCAACATATTCTGGTATTTCCTCTGATATATTTTTCAATATTCGCTTCGGATTTATCCTTTCCAGCAACATTTTTTTCCCAAATGGTTCTGCAATATCAAATATGCTTATACTCGGATCAAGTGCAGTAACAACACCCTCCATCGTAAGTAAGCATTTGCCAAGCAGTGTTAATTCTGTAGGTATTTTTATTTTATGCTTATACGCAACATTGAATAAATCACTAACAGCAGTCCCAATACTAGTCTGATTTAACGGTACATTATAATATTTCACACGCAATTCATCAATATCACTATGGAACTTATTAACATCTATATTATCAGGTACAACACCCATTTGATTAATAGCTCTAATAACTCCTCTTGTACTTTGATTTCTAAGAGCTATTACGAAGGTCGCAAAATGATGTTTCATACTAGCGGAAAGTCGTCCGATCATGCCGAAATCGATCATCGCTAATCGCCCATCAGGTAGTGCCATTACATTGCCTGGATGAGGATCACCATGAAAAATCCCTTCAATTAATATTTGGTGAAAAATCGCATGAGTCAATCGTTCAGCTAACAACTTCAAGTCTAACCCTTGCCGCTTAAGTTCCTCATCATCTGATAAATTAACTCCGTCTATATAAGCAGTTGTTAATATACGTTTGGTACTATAATCCCAAAATACATTAGGTACATATAAATAATCTATATTAGCGCTAAGCTCCACAAATTTTTCAGTATTACGTGCTTCTAGCGAATAATCTAATTCTAACAATAAAGCTACACTTAACTCTTCAATAATTTCTCTTAATCGGTAATGCTTCGCCCACTCTACTGCACCTTCAGTTAGTCTTGCCCAATCAATTAATATTTCAAGATCTGTTTCAATTAGTCGTTGAATATGTGGTCGTTGAATTTTCACGACTACTTCATTGCCAGCTTTTAAAGTAGCTCTATGCACCTGCCCAATAGAGGCGGCCGCAAGCGGTGTTATTGTGAAATGCTTAAACAAACTTTCAATCGGAGCCCCTAGCTCTGTCTCAATAATTGCAGCAACCTCACTGTATGGAAACGGCTGTACATGATCTTGCAACGTCTCTAGCTCTTGTAATATTTCCGCGGGGATAAGATCAGAGCGTGTACTCGCGATTTGACCTAATTTTACAAAGGTAGGTCCTAGCTCTTCAAGTAAGAGACATATCCGTTCTCCGAGACTTTTCATATGCCATTCATTCGTACTTTTGTTACTCGTGAAGATATTGCGACGCCGTGAACCTATTTCATCCGATACTAATCCAAAACCATAACGTGCTATGGTCGAAGCTATAACCCGATATCGCATAACCTGTCTAATTCTTTTCCCCCGCAAGCGCTCACCTCCGTTTCTTCTATAGTTATCAGACTAATTCCCATTACGATCTAGAGTTTTCTAAATCCTCAATCCGCTTTTCCAAACGTGCAATATCGTCCAGAGTTGCAACACGCTGTTCTCTTAATAATGATTGAACACGCTCCTGCACCATCGTTTCAATACTTAACTTTGTTTCTTCACCTTTTTGCAGAAGTGTTTGTACTAAACTTGTAGATTCTTCCTTACTAACTTGCCCTTTCTGAACAAGTTCATCTATCGTGCTGTCAATTTTATCTTTACTAGCAACTGCTAATCCAAGCACTAATGATATTGCTTTATCTACTGAATCCCTGACCATAGTGGCAACCCCTTTATTGTAATTGGATGTGTCATTCACCTTCAGCACTATGCTAACTTGAATGTTACATAAATATTGGAACAGCTTAATTCTTATTCATTGTGTGTTATTTCGAAAAATCTATGCAAAAAAATACAATTAAATGAAATCAAAAAAATCTTATTCATGTCATTTAAGTGCAAATGACATGAATAAGATTCGGGAATCGTCTTAATACGTTATTAACTACTGAATAATCATTCTCTTGCAGCTGTTGAGTCTCGGTATATTAATTCACTTTTAACTAATATTTTTACGATTGGTTCATCAGGTGTTGCTAATCGATTAAGTAATCGTTCCACTGCTTTCTTCCCTAGTGTCTCCTTTGGTACATGTACCGTAGTTAATGCAGGAGACAGACGATAGGAATCTTCAATATTATCAAATCCGGAGACAGAGATCTGCTCTGGCACATTAATACCTAATGCTTGCAGCATCTGCACTGCACCAAGCGCGATGGCATCATTTCCGCAAACAATTGCAGTTGGCATTACTTTTTGCCTTGTAATCCATTGCTTTAACTGCTGAGCAAATTGTTCGGATTCGAAGCCTTCAATATTTAGAAAGCTACGGTCAATACAAGAGCTATAGGAAAGTGACGTAATCTTTTCCCCATCGTTTTTTTGCTGTCTATATAATTGCTCCTCCATCGCTGCTCGATAACCTAGAAACCGATCGTAAAAGCTTCGTGAAAATTGCGTATTACCAACAAATACGATCTCATTATGCCCCGTTCCAATAAGTTGCTTTGTTAATCGATAAGTTGCTTCATAATTATCTACGAAAATACTATCCGCAGGAATCAAATAATCCTCATGATCGACCAGCACCATCGTCATACCAAGTCGGTGTATTTCTAGTAGCATCGTAGATGATATTTCACCAATACCAATAATACCCAATATACCATCAAGATTAATAAATTGTGTAAAGTGATCGATACTTTGTTCAGATAAAATAACCATTCCTATTCCACGTTGTTCTAACTCTGCTGATACACCATCTAAGATTCGTCCCCAATAAAGTGATTCTTTCGTTTGGAAGCGAATATTAGGCATTAACACAAGAACTGATTGTTTACTTGAACCTTGTGAACGAACATTAGTTTCTACTCTATTCGGCTTCATATATGCATTTTTTTGTGAGAAATATCCTAATTGAGAAGCAGCTTCAATGACTCTTTCCTTCGTATGGTCACTAACCCCTGCCTTCCCCGATAATGCTTTAGAAACTACGAATTTGGATACTCCTAAGTAATTTGCAATTTGTTGCATTGTAATTTTCTTGGACATCTATATTTTCCACCTTACTGATGTGTGATGATGGTACGCGCTTCTGTCCATCGCTTATTATACTGTTCAAATACTTCTTGAAGACTAGGCGCAACTATCCATTCTTGAATGTAAGACCCCGACCATAACGTAATTTTTGCTGTTGAAGCAAGTTCGAGTAACCGATCACTTGGAATCATCCGCTCTACAGGAATACTACCATACGATTCAAATTCTTGAAATTGTGGTAGTGTTGGAACTTTTGTCGTGTCAACAGGGAGAAATCCGGAATCATCAACAAACCCTGACTCATGGATGAAATACTCAATCCATTCTATCGCAATGTCTGTATGTTCACTGTACTTACTAACACCAACAAACCAATCTGGATTCAAAGGCGAATATAACGGCTTCTCATTAGAATAAGGAAAAGGGAAAAAACCAATAGTTTCTGGATCAGCACCGAGTGCAATTAATTGATTAATAACCCAATTTCCCATAAAGTACATCCCCGCTCTACCTGCAGCAAGCTCTAACTTGGATGCTTCCCATTGATTAGATATTAATGATTTTTCAACATAATCATTCTCAATTAATGTCTTAACGATCGTAATCGCCTGACCCCATTCATTGTCTACTTGCCATGGCTCATCTAATCCGATCATATCATTCAAATAAGCGGCATCGCCCTTCATAATACTAACAAGCTCTTCTCCCCAATTCATAAGTGGCCACTGCGCCCCATAGTTCAAATAAATTGGAGTTATACCTGCCATTTTCAATTTATGACAAGCCTCATAAAATTCATCTAACGTTGTCGGAATGCTAGTGATGCCAGCCGCTTTAAATGCCTCTTTATTGTACACAATTCCTGTTGATGCTGCGCCTGCTGCTATACCATAACGCTTGCTATTGTATGTTTTATAATCAGAAAAACGAATATTTTGAAACATCTCATCTGGTAATGGGGTAAAGTAGTTGGGCAATACTTCATTTTTCAAATGATTCGGGATTAACAAAACATCGCCAAAATTTTGTGTCGACAAGCGGACTGATATATCAGATACATAGTTCGTTAACCCTTCAAATTGTATCGTTACTTGTGGATGTGTTAGCTTGAACTCATCTGCGTATTTTTGGAATCCACCATTTTCAATCAAATCTACTCGATTCGTCAGTACCGTTAATACGATATCTTCATTCATGTCCTGTAGCTGATCTTGCTCTGTGTCTATTAATGGATTAGGTTCATTAGTATTATTACTACACGAAGTTAGTTGGATAACACATATCAACGTTATAAGGAAGCTACATATCGCTCTCTTCACCAATCACTTTCCCCCTCCCTAGCGGAAGTTGTAGAATGACTTCTGTTCCTATACCAAGTTGACTATCTACACGTATTCCATATTGTTGGCCGTACTGAAGCTTGATTCGTTCATTCACATTTTTCAAGCCAATACCTCCAATGCCAAATTTCGTTTCATCAACAAACCCGTCTCTTAACCCACTATTCAACTTGGTAAGTTTACTTCTCTCGATTCCAATCCCATCGTCGACAATATGTATCATAAGTAATGGATATTTCTCAGTCGAACTAATCTTAAGGTGCATAATACCTTTAGCATCATCTAGCCCATGATAAATCGCATTTTCAACAATAGGCTGTAACAATAATCTAATCATTCTATATTGCATCACGCTACGATCCACATCAATTTCAAGTTGGAACCGATCTGGATAACGATAATTTAATAGCTCAATATAATGTTGAACATGATTCATTTCTTCTTCAATATTCGTCTCATCATTCAGATTACTAATACTATAGCGTAACAATTTACCAAGTATAGCGATCATATCTGCTGTAGTACTATCATCATTCATTTCCGCGCTCATGCGTATCGACTCAAGTGTATTATACATAAAATGAGGATTAATCTGATTTTGTAATGCTTGTAATTCTGCTTTCTTTTTCTTCGTTTCCATTTCATAAATATGTTGAATAAGTTGATCCAGTCTTACAATCATCCGATTAAACTGACTGCCTAACATACCGACCTCATCATGATATTTCACAGGGAATTTCACGTTGAAATTACCCTCTTGTACACTTTTCATAAGTCTAGACATTGTACGTAATGGTCTAGTAATTGCAAATGATAAAATAATTGCTACAACAATAGATATAAGTACTGCAACTAATGTCGTAATCCAGATAATCCGTTTAACAATGATAGTGTCCTTCGTAAGTTCAGTAACTGGAATAGAAGTAATAACCTTCCACCCAGTACTGGCCGAAGTTGCATACATATGAAGGTATTGAATACCATCCTTCTCTAGATAGAAACTCCCCTTCTTATTCAATGCTTGATTCACAATATCATGGTCACTCATATTACTAGCAATCCACTTCTTTTCACTATCGAAGATAACATTGCCTTGCTTATCTATAATTAACGAAGCTCCCTTTGTCACTTGATCTAGTTCGCTAGTTTGATCTTCAATAATGCTAATATCTGCATCGATTGCAATTAAACCAATGACCGATAAGGAATCATCTACAATCTTACGAACAACAGAAAATGCATACCTTTCCGATTGTAAGTTACTTGTATACTTTTGCGTTCTAAGTAGTACCGCTTCACCCCGTGATAATTCTGCTTCTTCCAACCAATAATGATAGCTATTCTCCAGATCATTACGTATACCACCCGAGACGATAGCGTAATAACTATTACCGAATTCATCAAATAAGTAGACGGAATTAGCTCCTCTCTTAATCGTATTGATAAATGAAAGCTGACCTTCTATTCCACGTTGAATGGACAATAGTTGGTCAAAATTATTCGGTAATGATGTAGTAACTTCTGAGGATTGTCGCTCGGCATAATATCCATTCGAGCGAATAAGATTACTTTTAATGTCATCAATATAGGCAGGAATAGAGGATATACTTTTCATATCCTCTATATAATCATCCACGCGAACCATCATACTTTCTTGCATTTTAATAGAATATGCTATCGTTTTTTCCTCTATTGATGTTGCATATTTCGAAGATGAATTGTACCCCACCACAGATAGAGGAATCGTAACAAGTAATATGAACGAGAGTAATAGTTTACGATCCATCTTCATATCACCAATACGAAGCTTCGATCTCATCGTTATACCCTCCTAAAACTTTTCATATCGTCTAGCTATGCTTCTTGAGATGTAAATTAACATCGGAAGCATAAGCTCCGTTAATCTCGCGATTTATTTAGATTGTAGGCATTATATTTCCACCATTAACAGGAATGAACGCTCCCGTAATGAAGCTAGCAAGGTCAGAAGCAAGAAATGCGACAGCATTGGCAACTTCTTGATCCGTACCACGTCTACGTAATGGAACTGTACTGCTGTAGCCTTCATTCAACTCAGTACCCGCTTCACGATCACGCGCACTTATCGTCCAGCCTGGAGCAATCTGGTTAACTGTTATTTGATGCTCTCCTACCTCTTTCGCTAATACGCGATATACCCCATCCATACCACGTTTTCCGGCAACATAGGCTGCTTGTGTAGGTGCATTTTGCATCGAGCATTCCGTATTAATACCAATAAAGCGACCAGAGCCACGCTCGATCATTGCGGGAATGAACGATTTGGCAAGAAATACACTTTGCATTACGCAGGAATCGAATTGTCCTTGAAAATCTGCTGCATTTTGCTCTAATATAGACGTCCACTCATATTGAATCACTGCATTAGCTACTACAATATGAATATCCCCCATCTCATCTGTTACTGCCTTATACATAGCTTGAATATCTGTTTCTCGTGTAATATTTCCTTTAATAATCATCGCCTTCTGACCAAGCTGCTTCACTTCTTCGCGCAGCTCTATCGCTTTTTGTTCGTTTGAATGATAATGAATAACAATATTTGCACCGCATGCCGCTAATGTTTTCACAATTACTCTTCCCAAATCCCCCGTTGCTCCAGTAACTAATGCCGTTTGACCTGCCAATTCTAAATTCATAATAATCTCCTTTATAATTAGTTTTGTTAGTAACAATGCTACCATATCCACTAACATTTATCATTGAATATTTTATTGGTGGACGCTTTTATTTTACAAAAACAAAAATTAGAAATAGCCAACGAAAGTCAATATGTAGATCGACTGTCGCTGGCTATTTCATTATTACAATCAATTATTATTTATTATTTCAATGCATGAAAAATAATTAAAGCTCCTCATACCGTAATATTAAGCATAAAAATAACTGCTGTAACGGTAAGTATACTTATTAATGTAGAAATGAATACTGCTTGTGATGCAAATTCCTTCTCATTATCGAACTCAACTGCAAGTAATACACTACTTAACGAAGTAGGTACTGCTGATGAGACGATTAATGCCGCAGATGTTAATGGATCAAGATTCATCACAGTAACAACTAACCAAGCTAATACTGGACCACCAATTAAGCGTAGTACGCCCGCGATCGATACATCTATGGCAAGTGATTTCGATATTTTCCATTTCATCTGACCAAGCTGAACACCTAGCGTTAATAGCGCCATACCAATAAAGGCATCCGTAATATAATCAATTGGTGTTTGGATCGGAGTTGGAATCGGAATTGCTAATCCTCTCATCAAAAATGCGAGCGGGATAACATAGATTACTGGCATTGAAAAAATCGTCTTCCATATTTCCTTCATATTAGCTTTATGTGAATTAACACTGTAAACGCCATATGTATTCGGAATAAGCGACTGCATCATCATAATAATGACTTGAATACCTAACGTTTCTTTGTTTCCTGCAAATGCAAGCTGATTGAGCGGTACGCCATAATTAGCACTATTATAAAATAGCACACTATTTTTCATTGCACTTTTCATCGTTGGACTATAACCGCGAAGACGTACGACGATTTCAACGACAATAAACTGTAGCACCATAAAGATCACAAAAAACAATAATACATTCCCCATAACGCTAGCTGAAATAGATGTTTCATATATTAGAGAAAAAATAATTGCTGGTGAAAACAAATAAAAATTCAGCTTGGAAAGCGTCTTAATATCTAGATGAAAGATTTTCTCAAGTGTAATACCGATAACAACCATAATCATCATCGGCATTACATTGTTCAATAAAATGTGAAGGAATATACTCATCCTAGTAGTATTCCTATTCTACACGATACGATATAATCAATTCGTCTAATGATTTTCTTGGAGTAGGTCCATTCACCTTATGGAATGACTCATCAAGTAGATCAATCGTGCCTGGCTTTCCAATTGCGATTACAACATGGGGAACGAAATTCTCAGGCATTGCTAACAATTGTTTCGCCTTTTCGCGATCATAGCCACCCATCGCTCTAGTAGATAGCCCCATCATCTTCGCTTGAAATGCGATCGAAGCCCAAGCTGCTCCCGAATCAAATGCATGATTATTATTTGTTTTACCTTCAGGCAAAGATGTATCGCCTGCAAGTAAAATATAAGCAGAGGCTTTCTGTGACCACACCGCATTACGAGGCATAATAAATTGCTCGAATAAAGCTTTTTGAGCTTCAGTTGTAGCTACAAAGAAACGCCATGGCTGAAAATTATTCGCAGATGGTGCATAGCTCGCTGCTTCGAGAATTGTATTGATTTCTTCCTCAGTAATTTCATAAGGCTCAAACGCACGAGTAGACCAACGATTAATGAATAGTGGACTTACCTTATGCTTTGGTTGACGGGTAGCTAGCGCTTCCTTATTGTAAGATGCGACATTTTGTACTTCCATCTCTTTAGTGTAGTTCGAATTCATTTTATTTCCTCCTGAAACTTTTTATAATCTACTTGATGTACTCCCCTGAAAAAAAAGTGCTTCGAAAGCATAAGCTAAACTTGTTGTTTTCTTCTTAGCGGACTACTTTGCTAACGATAAGTTACATCGTAGTTATATTATTTTAGCACTAAAACAATATAATATTAATTATATCATTTGAATAAATGTATGAGTAATATTCCACAAATGGCAAGAATCATGCCGATAACCTCAAACTTAGTTAACGGCTCTTTTACAATAAATCTAGTATAAAGTAGAATAATGACAACATTCAAGGCAATAACAGCTGATACTAGCCCTGTCTTACCTATTTCGAATGATTGTAAAATAAATATCATCCCAACCGCATTCGTGATCCCAACTGCCAAACCGATCCCGAACGTTGAACGATTACTGTATCGTTTCACCGTTTGCTTTGCTGCGCTAATCGCCACCTGCGCTGTTTTCCCTCGCTGTTCGATAAGCCACCACATACCGAAGCAAACCGTTCCAGTAACAAACATCATAAACATTGTCGGGTAACGTTCTGATTGAAGCATTGTTGACCATTTGCCACTGAGGTCATTTCCAGCGAAAAATAACATCGTTAATAGTGCCCATTGTGCTCCCTGCATATTGGAGAGTGAGATGTCAGAAGAGTAACTAATCGTTACTACACCGATAATTAATACAAGAAACGCTAATAACTGCAT
>DXHF01000223.1 GCA_019113605.1 Candidatus Paenibacillus intestinavium | reverse complement strand
ACAACATTTTCTCTTCCAGTTGCAATGGCAATTGTTTCGTCCAATACCTCAGCCGTTTCAATGAGTTTCGCACGTTCAATATAAGTATCTATATCTTCCTTCAAAAGGCGTTGAACAAGTGTCGTATCCGCTCGATTGGTACGAAGATAGGAAGCCGCTTCGAATGTACGTGAACCAGTTCGCAGCGTGAAACTTTTTGTATCAACAATAATTCCTGCCAATAACGCAGTGGATTCAAGCATTGTAAGTTTTTCTTCTTTTGGTTGATACTCCAATAATTCGGTCACAAGTTCAGCTGTCGAGGACGCGTAGGGTTCCATATAGACAAGCATTGTATTGTCTATAAACTCTTCGCCTCGTCGGTGATGGTCAATGACAACAACTTTTTCTGCCTTTTCAACAATTCGCTCATCAATAACTAAACTTGGCTTATGCGTGTCTACAACAACGACAAGCGATTGTTCCGTAATCATTGAAAGTGCCGCATCCGGTTCAATAAATTGATTGAACAACTCTTCATCTCGCTGTATTTCTTCCATCAGTCGCGTAACACTGCCATCAATCTCATCGTAATTAATAATAATATGTCCTTCAACTTTATTCATACGTGCCATCTTATGCACGCCGATGGAAGCACCAATCGCATCCATATCTGGCATCTTATGACCCATGATAAACACTTTATCACTGTCTCTTATTAAATCACGAAGTGCATGTGAAATCACTCTTGCACGTACCCGCGTTCTTTTCTCTACCGGATTCGTCTTACCTCCGTAGAACTTCACTTTTCCATCGGCTTGCTTAATCGCCACTTGGTCTCCGCCTCGTCCAAGTACCAAGTCAAGACTGGATTGCGCAAGCTCTCCCAGTTCTATAAGTGATGTCGATCCCGTACCAACACCAATACTAAGCGTTAGAGCACTACTTTGTTCTGCCGTTGCCTCACGGATATCATCTAAAATAGAAAATCTTGCGCTTTCTACCCGTTCCAAAGCTGCTTCATTAAAAACAGCTAGAAAACGATCTGACGCAATCCGCTTCACATAGACCCCATAGTCTTTACCCCACGTTGTTACAAGTGAGGTAACTAGTGAATTTAACTTACTCTTCATCTGATCATCCATCGCTTGCGAAAGTTCATCGTAGTTATCGACTAAAATAATACCAAGAACCGTTCGATCTGAGTAATAAAGTGATTCAATTTCCAACTTCTCGGTAATATCAAATAAATAAATCAGTTTCTCTTCGGCATTATAAGAGACTTTATAAGATTCGTTACCTACTTTTATCATTGAACGCTCTGTATGCCCATCTTTGACAACTGCTGCTAATTCTTCCGATACTTCAGCAAGTTCTTGGCCAATCAGTGCACCTAGACCAAATACTTTTGACGTATAAGGATTTGCCCATTCAATCGACTGACTATCACTAATCAAGAGAATACCTATCGGCAACTCTAACAGTGCTTCTTCTCCTACTCTTTTCATACGATAGGAAAGGGTTTCAATATGCTTTTCAGTTTCAATATATGTCTGATCCTCGGCCTTCCAAGCCATCGCAATCGTTGCGAGGAATAATATAGAGAAAAAGAGCCCTGTCCAAAATTGGAATAGGAATAGAAAAACTGCCGCTACCGCACCGAGAAGCGACAATACAGCTAATGGATAGCGTATAGTCCTTTTTCTAAAAAAAGAATTCATTGTCGTCATCTCCTTAGTTCGATTTTCCTCTACCTATCCATGCCCGAATATTCATCCCTATATCAAGTATACCCAGCAAGATCGTGATTGGGAAAAGTAGAATTGCAATGATTGTTGAAATAACCGTTACCCATTTCGGTAATTTCATTTCATACAGATAATGATGAATAAATGAGATTCCTTGCAAAATAAACAAAAACCGAAAAATAAATGTCGCATTAATCACGATTAAATAGAAAGTTGTTCCTTCTTCTACCGTTGTAAAAAATGGCAATAACAAAATAAGTAAATAAAACCACACCGTTAGTAAAGGTAATTTCATTTCCCGAAACGGTGGAAAATTAGATACAGTATGTCCTAATTTCTTTGCGATAGCTAAATTTAAGAGAACAATGATAAACGCCGAACTAAAGGACGAAATCATAAATGCAGAAGGGATTACTGCTAACGTTAAATCCATCGATAGTTCTGCCTGCTCCCTTACTTTTTCTGGAATGTCCCCATATTTCTCCACGGCTAAAAATAATTCTTCTTGTGCTTCCCCTAGAAGCTTAATCGATTCTTCAATGACATTAATCCCTAGCAAAAAGATACTTGCCACATAAGTTAAAATTGTAATGATTATAATTGTAAGCCCTGACGCCATAGACGTATATAATTTTGATTTTCCGGACTTAATCGTATCCCCAATGACTAATCCTATTGTGCCAAACAGGATTGCCACAGGAAATAAAGCAAGCCCACCAATCAGTGATACCACTGTCCCAGTAATCATTACGAGAATCGATGCTGCACGGTCATAGCGAAGCCTATAAAGAAGAATAGGCAATGGGATAAAAAGACTCATGACAGCTCCAAGGAGTGGCACATAAACACTAATCGCCAACATAATTACAAATATAGCAATCATCATTGCCCCGTAGGTAATTTTTCTTGCGTTGTCTTGCATAATTTTAATTCCTCCGATTATTCGTCCGGTGTATTTCTACATATACTCACCTTTTACGAACCGATGAACTATTTATAAATAGTTCATTTAATTATATCATGATTAGCGACTAGAAACCAAAAAAGAACATATGTTCAGGGTGAATTTTAAATTAAAAAAGACCGCCTTATCCCGGAATAATCAAGGATAAGGCGGTATATCTATTAAAATTATCTTTCTTCCGAGCTGAACGGAAGAAGTGCCATCGTACGTGAACGTTTAATAGCAACTGTTAGTTTACGCTGATACTTCGCGCTTGTCCCAGTTACACGACGAGGTAAGATTTTTCCACGCTCAGAAACGAATTTTCTAAGTAGGTCTGTATCTTTATAATCGATGTGTGTGATGTTATTTGAGTTGAAATAACAAACTTTACGGCGTCTGCGGCCTCCACGGCGTTGTCCCATGTATAGTTACCTCCCTTTTCAATCGTATGATTCGAATAATCTTAGAACGGCAAGTCGTCGTCCGATACTTCTATCGGACCTCCGCCTGTCGAAAATGGATCATCGTTCGTACTTGTATAGTTTTGTTGACTTGGTTGTTGATTCGATTGGTAATTCGATTGTTGTTGGTAAGATCCTTGAGCTGGTGGTGGCGGTGGTGTTCCAAAGTCTCCACCAGATCGATCAGCATTCGCACTGCGCGGTTCAAGAAATTGTACGCTATCTGCCACAACTTCCGTCATGAAAACGCGATTGCCATCTTTACCTTCGAAGTTACTCGTCTGAATACGACCTTCGATTCCAGTAAGACTACCTTTTCTTAAAAAGTTCGCTGTGTTTTCTGCCTGTTTTCTCCAAGTTACACAGTTAACAAAATCAGCTTCTCGTTGACCTTGTTGGTTCGTAAAGGATCTGTTGACAGCAAGTGTGAAACGAGTAACCGCCACACCGCCCTGTGTATACTTGAGCTCAGGGTCTTTCGTTAATCGACCAACTAAAACGACACTGTTAATCATCAGAATTCAACCTCCCTCATCATAATCTTGTAGGTTTCACCTGTTATACAATCTATTGCTAGATTAAGCGTCTAGGCGGATTGCCATATGACGGATAATATTTTCGTTAATATTTGCAAGACGTTTGAATTCTTCAAGTGCTTGCTCATCCGCGTTAAGCGTTACGAGTTGGTAATAACCTTCACGTAAGTCGTTAATTTCGTAAGCGAGACGGCGTTTGCCCCACTCTTTCGACTCGATGATTTCTGCACCATTGCTTGTAAGAACTTCGTCAAAACGTTCGATTAATGCTTTTTTCGCATCTTCTTCTAATGCTGGTTGCATAATGTACATAATTTCGTATTTTCTCATCTTCTGTCACCTCCTTATGGACTTTGGCCTGCTGTTAACAGCGGGCAAGGAGCGAGTAATTCATTACTCACATCAGTTTATTTTAACACAGGTTATTCGACGTTACAACCTTTTTCATTTTAGCCAGTAATTTTATATTTGTTGAGATGAAGAATATTTCTGCATACGGTTGATTTCCGTTCCAGGCGCACGCTTTCCGTGTGGCCCGCGGTCATTCTTCTGTAATCCTATTCGTAATCCCCTCACTCTCCTTATATACTACT
>DXHF01000222.1 GCA_019113605.1 Candidatus Paenibacillus intestinavium | reverse complement strand
CCTTCAAAAAAATAATATCAAATTAAATTTTATTTTCTTCGACCAGATTTGAGCAGTAAATAAAAAAAAGAGGGATATCCGGTTCGAGTATCCCTCAAATTTATTTAAGCTTTTACCAATATGTCATCTGACGAGCTAGTAGCTTCAGTTTAAAATTATGAGTAATTATATTACTTGCCAACAACTCCCCAAAAGCATGGCTTCGGCTCATGCTGGTCATTGAACAAGAACGGCCACGTTTTGCGTTCTTTCCCTGGAAAATAATCGAGCCAAGTATAATCGTCCGATGCCCCCCAGAACGTCACATTCGTAATCACGTCTTTGTATGACCGGAACAGATCAAATATTTGCTCGTACTGCTTGGCCTGCTGCTCAATCATCGCTTCGGTTGGTATCATGACATCTCTTCGCTTATCATCATTACCAAACATCGGAAGATCAAGCTCCGTAATATGCAATGGCAGGCCCAAGGAGGCATACCGTTCAATGGCGATGCGAATATCCTCAATCGATGGCTCATAAATATTCCAGTGCGCCTGCAGGCCTATTCCGTGAATCGGTGTTCCCCGATCTAGTAACTCTTTCACGAGCTTATACATTTTCTCACGCTTAGCTGGAACCGTCTCGTGATAGTCGTTATAAAACAACAAAGCATGTGGATCTGCTGCATGTGCATACTCAAAAGCTTTTTGTATATAATCTTCCCCTATCAGTTCGAGCCAACGGCTTTGACGCAGCAAATTCCCGTCTTTGTCCTGAATCGCCTCGTTTACAACGTCCCAGCAGTACACATCACCGCGATACCGTCCGACAACGGTATCAATATGCAATTTCATACGATTGAGCAGCAGTTCACGATCGGCGGGTTCACCGTTCTTTCCTTCAAACATCCAATCTGGCGTTTGATTATGCCATACTAGTGTATGACCCCGTAGGCGCATACTATGCTCTTTCGCGAATTGAACGATCTGGTCGGCTTTCTCGAACGTGAACACATTCTCCTCGGGTTGAAGCTCGATTGGCTTCATATCGTTTTCGGCAGTCAAGCTATTATAATGACGGGCGATTAACGAACCCGCTGAATCCAGAATATCTGGGCTTACTGCCGCACCTATTGGAAATTCCTTCGCAAATGCTTCATGCAGTGAAGGAATATCTCTCCCATCTCCTCTAGTTGACGCTACTTGTTCATAACCGATATTCCTTTGCATACTCTTCAGCTCCCTCTCTGTTCATTCGAATGTTACGATTAGCCTTTGATGCTACCCATAACAAGACCTTTCATGAAATACTTTTGTAGAAACGGATAGATGACCAGCACCGGTAAAGATGCCAAGAATACTTGCGCTGCCTTGAATGTTCGATCGGAAACCTCGCTCATGTCCAATAATTCATTGCCCGACACCGAGTTAAGCTCCGGCGTAATAATAATCGTCTGCAAATAGCTTTGCAGCGGATAATTCGCCTGTGAATTCATATAGATCAAACCATCAAACCATGCATTCCAATGCCCAACTACCGAGAAGAGTGAGATCGTGGCGATTGCCGGAACCGAAAGCGGTAAGAAGATTGACCATAGAATTCGCCATTGTCCGGCTCCGTCAATTAATGCAGCCTCTTCAATTTCCTTTGGTAAGTTGCGGAAGAAGTTCATTAATAGAATGACGCTAAACACCGGTACTGCTCCTGGAAGTACAAGTGCCCAGATTGAATCTAGTAATCCGACTTCCTTGATTGTGATATAAGTGGGAATTAATCCCCCACTGAACAACATAGTAACGATAAAAAACCAAGCGTAAATATGACGATAGCTGAATGTCGATCTTTCCTTGGCTAGCGGGTAAGCTGTTAGGATTGCTAGCAAAATGTTAATGCTGTATCCGATTACCACTCGTTTGAGCGAGACAACAAATCCAGCTAGAAATTCAGGCTTCGAAAGTGCATATTGATAAGAAGCAATCGTAAAATCCACCGGCCAAAAATTAACGTAACCACCCGACGCTGCCGCTTTAGAACTGAAAGAAATAGCTAATACGTTAATTAACGGTAAAATACACAATAATGAAGCAAGAAGCAATATGGTAAAGTTGACCACAAGGAATACTTTGCGTCCAGTTGAAAGTTTATGCATAATCATACCCCCTTAGAAAACCCGATAGCCGGCATATTTGTTCGCAAGCTTGTTGGACCATACGATTAGACCAAATGCAATGACCGATTTGAACAGGCCAACCGCCGTCGCCACACCATACTGCGCTTCAATGAGACCGATTCGGTAAACAAAAGTATCAATAATATCGCCAGTGCTGTAGACCATCGGGCTGTACAAGTTAAACACTTGCTCAAAACCCGCATTCAATACGTCACCCAAGCTAAGTACGGTCATCAGAGTAATGATCGGCATCATGCCAGGCAGTGTAACATGCCAAGTCTGTTTCCAACGGTTAGCTCCGTCGACAACGGCCGCTTCATACAACTGTTGGTTGATGCCGGTCAATGCAGCCAAGTATATGATCGTGCCGTAACCGAAACTTTTCCATGTATCAGAGATGACAAGCGTATACGGGAACCAATTCTCGTTACCGAGGAAGAATATCGGCTTTATGCCGAAATAGCCAAGGAATTGATTGACGATACCGCTGGATGGCGACAATATATCAACAACGATACCACCAAGAATGACCCAAGATAGGAAATGTGGAAAATATATGATCGTCTGCACCGTGCGCTTGAAAAATACATTTGCCACTTCATTTAGTAGCAGTGCAACAACAATCGGCACGATCAGACCAGCTATTATTTTTAAGACCGCAATAAACACCGTATTCCACAACACATTTGTGAAATTTGGCATGTTCATCATATACTCGAAGTTGTCGAACCCGATCCACTTTGAGTTGAAAATACCTTTAGCTGGTTGAAATTTTTGAAAGGCAATAACGATACCAGCAATCGGTACATAACTGAAAATAATGGTGAGGACGACCCCCGGAATTAACATAAGATGAAAAGGGATTTCCTGCAGCTTCTTGTTCCAGGACATGACGTCACCTCCTATATAGAATAAAGATGGGGAAAGCCATTGAATGCTTCCCCCATCGCGTGATCTTATCGTACTATTGATACAGCGATCTTATTGCTTGGCAGCCCATTCGTTGACTTCTTTCGTAATTTGCTCTCCACCAAGCTTATTCCAATCGTCCACGAATTTATCGAACGTATCGAGCGATTGACCCATAATAACTTTGGTGAATACTTCTTCTTCCATCTGTTGAAGGGAAGCCATCTTCTCGACCATAGTAGGCGTCGATCCTCCGTAGTAACCATCGAGCAAGTAATTGTCTTCTTGTACATACTGATCTATGACGTCGAAGCTACTCGGCGTACCGAAGATACGATCTTGTCCCCACTCCGCTCGGTTGCCTGAGCGATGATCGACAATTCTGTCGTAGTAGGATTTCTCTTCCGTCGTCAAGCTGGACGAATCATTCGCTTCCAATGCTTTCAGGACGTTGTGATGAGCGTTCAAGTTCTTCATAGCGGGCTCTGGTCCAATGAAGTTATACAAGTATACTGGAACGCCGCTTTCGCTAACTCCAAATCCCGTATCGGCCGGAGCATCCGGCGCAAAACCTTCCATGCTGAAATTGAGCATTTTAATGATCGCTTCTGGATTTTTGCTCTTCTTGCTGACCGCATAGTAGAGCTGTACCGGAACTTTACCCATCGGTGCCGCTTTCACCTCATCAGCGGATACAATTGTGAATGCCTTCCACTCTGCATTCGGATCATTCGTTGCATTATCTTGAATAACGGCGCCCGGAGAGGACATTCCGCCATAGAACATGCCAAGTTTGCCGCTGACAACTGACTCCGTCACTTTGGCGCGATCCTTAACTCCGAATTCCTGATCGATTAATCCTTCTTTGTACATCTCCTGTAGTAATTGTAACCCTTCTCTAATTTCCGGTTGAACACTACCATAGACCATATTGCCGGAATCATCCTTCACCCACTTCTGCGTATAGGCATGGAAACCTGCGAAGTAGCCTGCTGCACCGAAATGATTATCCGTTAGGAACGACTTCGTAAAGCCGATACCGATCGTGTCAGCTTTGTTATTACCGTCTGGATCTTGCGTGACAAAGGCTCTGGCGATGTTCACCACATCTTCCATCGTCTTTGGCTCAGACAACTTCAGTTTGTCCATCCAATCTGTTCGAATATGGAGAATCTGTAATCCATCTACCGCAGATGCTGTCTTTGGAATCGCCATTAGGCGATCATTGATTTTTGCTGTATCAAATGCCTTTTGATCCTGCTGTAGAATTTCCTTTGCAAGCGGACTTGCGAATTGTTCATACACGTCCGTCAAATCATATAGCATGTCGTTGTCGGCCAAATCAGTCAGTTGCTTATTCGTCAGCCACATGACGTCAGGCAAGTCGCCAGAAGCTATCGTCACATTCATTTTTTGTTCAAATTGCTCAATTGGAACAGTCCATGTGTATTTCAAGTTGATGCCCAGATCGTTTAAGTATGCTTTAGTATAAATATTGTCTTCAATGGTGTCTCCGTTCTCGTACTTGTACGAAGATTCCGTATAACGCCATGCCGTAACATCTATCGGCGGATCGTACTTGGCCGTTATATCGACCGATGGTGCAGAGGAAGCACCAGGCTGATTTTCTGGATCCGGTAAATTGTTGTTTCCTGAATTGTTCGAACCGCAAGCCGATAACATGAGCATGCCAACCATGGTCAGTACCGCAGTCGCCTTTGCTTTTCTTTTCATATTCATTGACCTCCCTTTATATGTTCAAGATATTGCTTACTCAAATGATAGCGCTTTATTGTATAGGGAGACAATATTCATTGCTTGACATTCTGATCACGAGTTGACTTTATTGCAAGCGCATTCATTGTATGTTAATTCCAATCTAGACTTTATCGATTAGCTAGTGTGAGTCGGTATTCCTGCGGGGTCATATTAACCGCTTTTCGGAACGAGCGTGTAAAATTTGTCGCTGTGCCGTACCCAAGTCGATCAGCAACCTCCTGAACCTTCAAATTCGGATCCTCTAACAAGCGTTTTGCTCTAGTCAATCGAGCTTCCGCAATATACTCAGAAAGGTTCATGCCAGCCACCTGTTTGAATAGCCTCGACAAATAAGAAGGATTGAAGTATACCAAATTCGCTAACCTGACAAGCGTAATTTCATCGGGATCTTGTAAATTAGTCTGAATATGCTTCTGAATCAACGAGATGACACCACTTGCCTTCCGTTCTTCCTCCTGGTCCTGCAATTGGAACAGTACGTTTCCGACTTTGCTCAGATAATCAATTGCTACCGCCCAAGATGCATGTTCATCTGGCCGCATCAGCTTATGTAACCCGATAACAGCGTTCGCCTCATTCGATAGTTCCCACCTGTTTGTATAAGAGAATAAAATAAGTGCAATAGCGTAGTATACCTCTTGTGCTTGTACATGATGCATCGTATGTAGCTCCCTCAGTGCTACCGTAGCCTCACTTAACGTCTTGAAAAATTCTTCCTTTCGACCTTGCTCTAACCGTTCGGTAAGCAATTCGAGCATAGCTGGCCGTACCCGCAATCGGTTCAACTTCTGACTTTCTGCGTCCTGATCATGTCTAGCCGCTTGTTTGTCTAACAGTAATCCATGTGATCGGCCGATCCGATAGTTCATCAGCATCTGGATCTGAGCGAACCGCTCTGCTGCGTCCGACCACACCATTGGGCTGTCGTCCAGCACTAGCGATAGCTCCGCATCTATGGACTCCTTGCACGCTGCCTGCACCAATTCTAGACTGCCCTTAAGGAACCGTAGCAGCTTTGACCAGTCTTGCTCTATTGCCTCAGTAGATTGATCTTCACTTAACTTCCGCGGTTGTAGCATCCAAACAAGTTCATCTTGTTCATGGGCAAAATCGACGATCTCCGCATAAGGGGTCAAATAAGAGCAGGCGACAGTCCTAATACGGATGAGCTGCTTAACCTTATCTGAATAGGAAGCACGATTGGTTGGCTGATTTACTCTTCCAAGCAGAAGTAGCGTACTTTCATCTGCACGTAACGGAACGTCCAGCGCCGCGAACTGTTCCCTATTGACTTCCATCGCATCGATGCTCCCCTTCAACACCCCGTACAAAAATTCCTTTCGCAGTAGCTCTTTCGCTTTCTCGGACTGTTCCCGTGCTTGCTCAAGCAAGCCCTCGGCATGCCATTCCGCCTCAATATCGGCTACAGCTTGAGCAACGGTCTGAATTACTTTATCGTAGCCTTCGGTTTTCAGCAGATAGTTAACATACTCGTGCTGAATTGCAGTATAGACGTATGAAAACTCGTTGTAGCCCGTGAGGAAGATCACGCGACATCTTGGCGATAATGTTCTGATTTCCTCTAGCAATTGCAAGCCGTCCATGTCAGGCATCCGAATATCTGTAAGTACAATATCAAATCTGGTATTATCGAACAATTTGAGTGCATCTACCCCCGAATAAGCTTTATATACGTCCAACTCCATATCCGCCACTCCCTGCATTACCTCTGCCAATCCGTCAGCAATAATCGCCTCGTCGTCAACAACTAATAGCCGGTACATATAAATCAACCTCCTTCTTGTATTTCGATTGAGACCGTCGCCTTCACTCCACCCAATAAACTGCGAGTCAAAGCTAGCCCGCTGTTGTTGCCAAATTTCAAGCGTATCCGCTGGTTTATATTAATTAATGCGGTCTTATCCTCGTTCTCCTGCTTCTCTAAGCTCTCGTTCATTTTAGAGATCCCTTCGTCGTCAATATGCTCGCCGTTATCTTCAACAATGAGACGAAGGATACGTCCTTCCAGCTCGAATCGAACATCCAGTTGCCCACCCTTAGATTTTTTTTCGAGACCATGCTCGAAGGCATTCTCTATGAGTGGCTGCAAAATTAGCCTCGGCACCATTACATGCCCTCCCTTTTCTGGAAACTCGTCGAATGAAACCGACACTCGGTTGGCGAACCGCATCTCTTGGATTTCTGCATAGACTTTCGCGTGCTGCATTTCTTTAGCCAAAGGCACCTCGTCCGACTGATTACGCGTTACGAATTGAAAATATTCCCCTAGCTGATTCGCGAACCGCTCTACCTGATCATAGTCTCTAAGACGGGTCATCGTATTAATAATAAAGAAGCTGTTATATAGGAAATGCGGATTAATCTGGGATTGAAGCTGTTTCAGCTCAGCCCTTTGGGTTAAAATTTGCTGCTTGTACACTTGATCGATCAAAGATTTCAAGTTATCTAGCATCGCATTAAATCTTGTATAAATATATTGAAATTCATCCCGGCTTTCATGATGGATCTGCACTCCGACATCACCCAGCTCTACTTTTCGGAATGCCCTTACTAGTCGGTTAAGCGGTTTGTGAATATATTGGTATAAATATAAAGAATAGATAAGCATAATGGTCAAAGAGACCACCGCAAACCACAGAAACCAATCCTTAAACTTTTCAAGCGGCTGGAATACGGCGCTTTCCGGCACATACTTGATTAATAATGCTCCGAAAAATCGAGATGTTGTGTGGACAGTCAAATATCGTTGGCTCCCGATGCTAAGGATCCGTGCTGATTCATCTGCTTCCTCACCCCGCCCATCAATCAATTGCTGTACAATCTGCTCGTTCAGATCGATATCCGAATTCGTGACCACTGTAAATTGCGGACTACTGAAGATCAGTCCTTCTTCCGGCACATTACTCATGCCATGTAGTGCCTCCCGTAGCTTATCCAATGATAACTCGATGGAAACGATAAAGATCGGCTCACGATTACTCATAGGCAATAAATATGGAAAGGCAACAACCATATACATGCTACCGCGGAAATTAACGACCTGAACCTGGTCCAAACTTGAAAGGTTCATGAGCTCACTATAAATGTCGCTGTCAAAATCGGATACGCTTAATGCGGATATCGATTTCTCAATAGCGGGTATGTAAGTATAGACTTCCTTAATATATTCACTACTATTGCGTATAGCGTTGAGCCTCTGCTGCAAACTTAATATTTTTTGCATCTTTTCAATTGAATTCAAGGATTCAGGAATAGCTGCAAGCGCATTCAAATTTGTGTCACTTAAATAATCCAGCTGCAGAGCTTGTATCCGGCTAAACTCATTTTCCAAGCCAACAAAATATTGTGATACTTGTGAGGTCATCGAATTGGATATTTCGGTCTGCAAAGTTTGAATTCCCCAACTATAGATAACAATAGCCAACGTATACAAAGGCAAAAGAATGCAGATAAAGGATAAAATCAATCGATTGAGCGCCGTCTTCTTCCATGGATTTCTAATTAACTTCACAATGAGTGCCTCCCATATTTACACGCTATGTCCAGTTATAACATAACGGGTAAATATGGGAGGCGTCAATGTATTAAATACAGAAGGTGAATCCCCAAGTACTTGAGGAACTGCCCTTAGAACGAACTTTTATTCGATTCAACATCACAAAAAAACAGGGCTGCCAGAAGTCATTTTTCAATGACTTTCTGAACAACCCCTTGATAATGATGCTGCACTTTATATTGGATTTATATATCCCACATAGGATAAATATCGTGTAAGCATAGCTGCTGCTTGTGCTCTAGTTGCACTTTCCCTCGGAGCTAGTATCATTTCTTGTTTTCCATTAATAAATCCAGCAAATTTAGCTGCACGTACAACCATAATAGCTAATTCTTCTCGCGTAATGACTTGATTAGCAAGGAACTTCCCGTCTGTGTATCCCTGTATCAACCCGGTATCTGCCTCAATCGCTACTTCATCTAGCAATATCCGTATGTGCTCCCATGCCTTGGTCGAGAACGGATCATCTAACGCAATCCCAATAATATTCTTGACGAGTACATTCTGAGATTCATTCACATCAATGCCGTCATCACATCATCTAGTTCCTCAATTATTCAACAAAAAAAGCAAACAACTCGCTTTTATCTATTGTTCAGAGCTTTTCACTCACACTGGCTCGGAACAAATTATGTTGTTGATCTTGATTAAATTGTACTTCATCCTTCCAAGGTGATGTACACATTTTATGTGTGAAAAAACTCTAATCAGCGAACAGTGCACTCTGTTTGCCCCGCATGTCTAGCACTCCTTTCAGCTCGTGGATGTAGATTGTATTTAGTTATAATATACTACTTGGGGCAACAATGCGAAACGAGTTCATTCTCAAGGATCAACTTCCTTCTCGTTATGGAGCCTAGAATTAGATATCATTGTATTAAAAAAATCATATTCCTATTTCCCACATTTTCACCGTAACTTTCTCGACCCTGCCATCCATATCTGTCCCGTCATACTTTGGAAGGTTCAGTTCACTTACGATTTTTCCGTCACGCATAAACATAATGCGTTCTGTTCGAGCTGCAACCTTTGCATCGTGAGTTACAAGCATAACCGCAGTACCGTCCACGTTAATTTCAGAAAATATATCCATAATCTCTTCTGCAGATTTTGAGTTGAGTGCACCAGTAGGCTCGTCGCCGAAAATGATTTTGGGGCTGTTCATAAGTGAGCGGCATATTCCCGCACGTTGAAGCTGACCTCCCGAAACCTGTGTAATGTCTCGCTTTTCAAGCTCCGCAATGCCCACCCTTTTCATAAGTGCTCTTGCCTTCTCCGAAATTTTTTCGATGTTTTTTCTGTTGTCGCGCATTGACGGAAGAATTATGTTATCGAGGATATTCAAATTTTTCAGCATAGTCGGCTGTTGAAAAACAAATCCCATTTTTGTTCTACGTATATCTGAAAGCTCATTCTCAGAGACCACCGATAATTCACTGCTGTCAAAAACGACCTTTCCTCCGTCAACGTTGTCCATTCCGCTCAACGCAAACATCAGCGTCGATTTTCCCGAGCCAGAGGGCCCCATAACTGCAACGAACTCTCCCTCGTGTATTTCAACGGACACTTCATCAAGAACATTACGCTGTTCATCACCCTCTCCGAAAGACTTTACGATATGATCACCGATAATAATCTTCTTCATATGTCTACTCCTTTATATTTTCGGATATTTTTATTTGTCCCGCGCCCGATGTGCCAATCATTGTTGCGATAAGAACCGCACAAATCATCATTAGCGGACTAAACAGATACGCCGAAAGTGGATTTACTGCAAAATTAAAGGTCGACGCTCCAAATGAAGAAATAACTAATCCCGCAAGCATCTCTCCGAGAGTATTTGCCAGAAGCATGCCAAGAACAATTCCGACAATTAGAACGAATACCGTACGCGAAACATACTGCACCTTAATATCCGAGTTTGTAAAACCGAATGCTTTCATTACAGCAATAGAATATCGATCCTTTGCCACAAGCATTTTCATAAATAACAATATAACTAGTACCGTTATAACCAGCGCGACGATGACTGCTGCGTAAGAGGCCAGTTCGACGGAGCTTATTGTCGATCCGAAGGTCTGTGTAACAAATTCATCAATGTCTGAAACCTTTGCAGCATCAAACTTGTCTGCATATTCCGCAACCCTCGCTTCAACAAGTGATTTATCCCAAAGTTCAGCACTGACAATGCTCCACATAATGCCCGCCGAATTGTCGGTGAATACGGCCTTGGCGGTTTTGCCGCCGTTCGTAATATCGGAATAGATTCCACTTACCGTTAGTTCTTTCTCTAGTCCCTCAATCACTAGCGTAATGAAATCGCCGACCTTTTTGCTCATCTCGCCGGCGTATATACTCGAAAGCGCAATTTCGTCATCTACGGCTGGTGCTTTGCCCTCGGAATATTTGATAGGAAATATCGAATGGTCGCCGAGTTCAATTTTAATATTTTCCTCTGTTCCGTCTTCCGTTATTGCCTTGAATGTTTTTGTTGTAAGGACAGCAACCTTTGAAATGGCTTGATCTCCTTTCACCGTCTCTTCGATTTCAGTAACTATTTTAGAGACATTGTCAATATTTCCAGATAACTGTATGCGTAGATCGTAGTTTCCAATCCCCATATAACTGATGAAGCTTTTTGAGGAAATCGTGTTGTACAGGTTCTGCGGAACAATCATAATAAATACCGAAATTACCAGCACAGCTAGCATTGTGGCGTAAAGTTTTTTCCTTGAGAGAACATCTTTGATACCGAGAAAAATATTCGTGTTAAATTGCCTGTTTCTGCTTAAGGTAAAACGCTTAGCACCCTTGTTTTTATCCTGGGAAGTGCCAAAGCGTATAGCTTCCGCGGCTGAAATTTTCTTAAAGCGTTTCAGCACTCCGTTAACATAGGCCATAATGGCAAGGAATACTAGCAATATGCCGATGATTCCTAACACGTAAGCAAAAGAAGAATTTTCGCTTTGCCCCATATAAAGCCGTATATTTTCAAGAAGCATGCCTTTGAATACAAATGAAAGAACAAAACCGAGAATAGAACCTGCCGCCGCAATTGCCGCATATTTCGCTAGATAAATCTTCTTGATGTCGGAGAGACGCAGCCCTATAGCTTTCATAACACCAATTTCACGATAATCATCTTCGATTTTGGCAATGAGCGTAAAGCGTATGCACATGAACGCGATGGAAACAACAAGCAGGCTTACCAGAAGGATAATTCCAATCATCATACCGTCAGAAATTGCATTCATCAGTCTAAAAAGCGAATATGTAACCGTTGGCCCGTTCATTTCAAGTGCTGCAGAAGCATATGCGGTTTCAAATGCGCCTAACGCAGACATATCCTTTAATCTGAACTCAATCAGATACTCTGTATTTCCAAGATTTTTTATTTCCGCATAGTCATTGCTACTTACAAGAAATCGCTTTGAGGCGGCAAGCGAAGAATTCATTGTCGAATCGCGGAGAAATCCCACAACGGTAAATTCTTTGCCGCTTATTACGGCCTTGTCACCAATTTTTGCAGTGTTATCTTTCATATAACTTACCGGAACATAAATCTCGCTGTTAGATACGTTGATGACGTTTCCGTCCAGATCAAGAAGATAATCGAATTTTTCGCTCTGTACACTCAAACCGTTGTCTTGAACGCTGTTCGCAAGCGAATTATCGCCCAATATAATCTGAGCGCCGTCAATGTTCAGAAACTCTACGACCTGAAATTCTTCGACATTGCTGTTTTGTTCCGCAAAAGCCGTAAGCCGCGAAGTATCTATCTCACCCGAATGCATCTGCATAAAATGTGGAGTTTTCGCTTGTGTCATAAGCGTATCCAGCGAGCCTGAAAGATTAACGACAAGTATGGCCGCGAGTGAAACAAGCATTGCTGAGGCAGCGATAAATATCATTGTTGTTAGAGTAATCGCTTTGCTCTTTAAAATGTCATTGCGGATTATTCTGTTAAACATAAGTCACCTCTGTTTTCCCGAATGATTAATTGCCTCTCTATCCACTGCCAAACATCTGCATTACGTCTATAAGAGTTCCGCTTTTGACACCAAGCAGCCTTTCCACATTAAAAACAAAAGCCTGTATGCGTGAAGCGCGCTCCTCGTTCGTCATTTGAACCATATCATCATCAAAAACGGTATTCGCATAGATCACAACCATTTCCATACATTCATACGGGTACGGCGTATGGAATAGTCCCTGCTGAATGCCCTCGTGGATGATTCCCGTCAGTATCGGCGTAACGCCATTGATGATGATCTTTTCTATTTTCTGATGCATAAGTGCGTTCTGTGGCTTGTGAATATGCTCCATAATTTCCTTGCTGTTCCCACCGCTTAAGTTCAGTGCCATAACAACGCGAATAATACGTTCCACTACAGGTATGCTCTTGTCTGTTGCAATTTCCTGCGCTGTGCCTAGAAGACGAACACTATACCGATCAATGAGCGCGTCCATAATATCCTCCTTCGACTTGAAGTGATGATATAACGTTCCTCGCGCAATTCCGACCTTTTCGAGAATATCCTTTGTACTTGTGCCGTCAAAGCCCTTCTGACCGAAAAGCTCATCAGCTGCGTCAATAATTTCGTTCCTGCGTTCTTCAGCTTCTTTTACAACTCTCATCTTTACACCTCTTTCACAAACCGACCGACTGTCTGTCTGTATATTTATTAAATAATATCACGTTATACTATCATGTTGTCAAGAAGTCTTTTTATTTTAAGTCTAAGGCAGTTTTTATATAGGTAAATCTAGTAAGACTACCAATTTTCTTTACATATATATCATGGTATTTACATATGATTCCTAGTGAAATATCTACATTGATCGAAAATAACATTATTCTACGTTACCTTATTACTCGTAATAATATGAATAATAAACTGGAGTACTACTTTTTTCGCGATCACATTTGCTACAATACTTATGTAGTATTCTGATCTTATCCATAAAAAAAGAAAAAACACCATCCTCATGCGGATGGTGGAGGCGAGCTTACACTGCTGAAACCCCTGTGAAGCGGCCCCATCTAAATTGTATGCTGTCATTTATCTAGAGATAATAGTATTTCTCTTATCGTTTGTTCTTCACTGCTGCCATCCGTTTTAAATCTTATAAGTTTCAAACCATACTTTTCTATTATTATATTTTTTAATTGATCACGTTTATGTTGTTTACTTCCTTCTTGATGAAACCCTACTCCATCAACTTCAATACAAAGTACTACTTTACGACTAATCTTTTCATAAATCACAAAATCTATATGTGTATTGGGATGATTTACATAATTTTTTTCGTTTTCATGAAGTATGTTTGTATCTTTTAATACTACCTTTAACGGAATATGAAGTGCAACTTCAAACCGAGTATAAGGTTCTTCGCTCAAAATTGATCTAATGCTTGCATACATTAAATTTTCGCTATCATAACCAGATACTTGTTTACTTCTTTTCAGTTTTTCTATTCTCTGCTTTTCATAACACTTATACAAATAATCAAATATTGATCGAACCTTGCTTTCATACACTTCAAAATTATAATATTCGA
>DXHF01000221.1 GCA_019113605.1 Candidatus Paenibacillus intestinavium | reverse complement strand
TATTATGAGTTATTCAAAACGACGGGATCTGCACGATTTCCTGTGCTTGATGATCGTGGTAGAGTAGTTGGGATGATGACGGCAAAGGATGCAGCAGGCGCAGAGGAAAGTATGCAGGTAGACAAAATAATGTCTAAGCATCCAATTACGGCAGCGCCTAATATTACAGTAACGTCCGCTGTCCATACGATGGCATTAGAAGGTATAGATTTGCTACCAATTGTCGACCGACATCGGAAATTGTTAGCGGTTATAACTAGAAAAGAAGTACTTGATGCTATGCGCTTTGCTGGGAAACAGCCTGAAACTGGAGAGACATTTGAAAATTTAATATGGACGGGATTTGTACTGGAATCAGATATTGTTAGTGAGGATGCAAGTATGGTGTTTAGAGGGAAGATTACACCTCAAATGTCAGGTGCTCTCGGAATGGCGTCAGAGGGCTTACTAAGTACATTAATGGCACAGGCTGCTCGTAATATGATTAGAGAAACGATTAAACGGGATTTTCTATTGGATAGTGTAAATACGTATTTCTTTCGCCCGTTGCCGATCGAAACCGATATCTCGATTTCAGCCAAGCCTTTAGAGCTAAGTCGGATGGTTACTAAAATAGAGATCACAGTAACAGACAAACAAGGCTTGGCCGCCAAAGCAATTTTGGCGGCTCAAATGATTGACCCATATTAAACAAAATTATTGTTTATGTTGAGCTGCTTTTCTTTGATAAAAACTCAAATTACGCATTCCAGCGAATAGGTTGAAAATACCTAGTACTAAGAAAACCGCACCTAGTACAATACGTAGTGTAGATTCATTCGATAGAAAGAGCTGTACGAATGAGATGAACATAAGCATAATTCCCATACTTATATTAAGTTTCCCGCCAAGGATACCTTTCTTAATTGGCTCCTTTGCCTGTCTAGATTTCACGCTAAAGTAGATAGCGAATAAGGCACTAATGAAGATGACGGGGGAGAGGAACCACTGGATAAATTGAGTCACCATTATCAACTCCTTTCTTAGATGTAGCTCAAAATCGTGGACTGTGATCACGATGTTTATGCTATCGTAGCGTAGTCGACGGCGAATATGCCCTCCATCGAAAGCCTGCGTGTGCTCGTGTACCAATAACTACTACTTGCGCTACTCGTTTCCGCTGAAGTGCATCTTCTTGGTGCTGACAGCCCACGATTTTGAACTTTCATTTGAATCTTCGAGTTAAGACTGGCCCGCTTGTGTACTCAGGCGTACACGTTGCTGGGTGATGCTAAGTAGTAATTGAACCATTTTTGAATCTTCGAGCTAAGACTGGTCCGCTTGTGTACTCAGGCGTACACGTTGCTGGGTGATGCTAAGTAGTATATTGAACCACATTAAAATGAGCTATCAGTTGATAGCTCATTTACTATATGTTGCTTATTGTATCATATTTATTTCTAGATTTCTTCTAATCGTATAGGTTCAAACTGCGGGCTTTTGTGAGTGAAGATATCTTGTTTCTATGAGGGTGGTGGTGTGTATTTTCTCACAACCATCCATACTTGTAGCTTATTATCAACTAGTAAGACTGTTTTCATCTCTATGGTGTAATCATTGTCTAATACGCCGGAGTACACTTTCTTTTCTAATATTTTTCGTGCGAATTGTGCATTGGAGTCGATATCGTATATACTTTGCCCGATAAATATCGACAGATCTTCACGCACCTGCTTAAGTAGTTCACTTTGAGTTAATGTGTCTAGCTTTGGTTTTTCAGTTACGTTATTTTCATCCTCTATACGCAGCTGTAAGCTTTTGATGACGGTATGCTGTGACTTATATTGTGATAGGTTTTTAATGTGCTCCTCATACTGAATTAACTTTTCCTCTAGTTCGGATCTTGAATTGTAGAATGCTTCAAATTGTGCAGTATGCAATGTGTTCAATATGATAGCTCCCACTAATAGCCCAATTATGAATACCCCTATAAGTTGCAGCAAATGGAAGTAACGCTCAAAGGGTGGTAAACGCATTAGGTGATTGCCCCCTTACATGCTAGCTTAATAAGCTCAGTAGCAGTATGTGCTCCGAGAAAAGCGAATAAGATAAAGCATATTTGTTGAATGGCTGGTGAGATTTGCCCAGCACTAATATTGCTCTCAATGACTCGTACTGGATCGATAGATCCTCCAATTGCTGCAACAATTGCCCATATTTTAAGTCGAGAAGCAGTATCTAGTATAACTGTTGCCGGAGGCATTAGCATAAATACTGCACCGACACCTGCAATTAGTGAACCACCTAACACAACACCAAAGGCGACGAAGAAATCAAGTCCTGCTTTAGAAAGAAACTCATTCAAGTTAAAATACCTCCTTCAACTTTTCAATTTTACCCATGATATACTTCTTCGAAAATAATAAGCACTTCGAAAGAAGATACCAAAATTTGTATGTTATACCTGTATTGCTTCCTAATTATGAAAAGTAGCTTCGTAAGCATAAATTTCGATGCTGCAAATGGCTATATATCATTGTATGGGCGTGTCCCTACTTAATATGATAAAATGATAGGAATAAAGAAAGGTAAGTTCAAAAAGCGGACTTTTTGAACTTTTATTTAGAAGAGGTAAGTTCAAAACCTGAACTTGTAGTAGAAGGAGTGGGAATTGATGAGCACAACAATGGCAGAGCAGTTTGTACATCTTCACGTTCATAGTGAATATAGCTTGCTAGATGGCGCAGCCAGAATTAAGGAGCTCGTTAAGGCTGCTGCAAGTAAAGGGATGAAGGCTTTAGCACTCACTGATCATGGCGTTATGTATGGTGCAATTGCCTTCTATAAAGCATGTCTGGAATATAATATTAAGCCGATTATTGGCTGTGAAATATATTTTACTGCGGGCTCTCGTTTTGAAAAGGGGAATCGCAAAGATAATCCAATCTATCATCTCATCTTATTAGCTGAGAATGAACAAGGATATCGTAACTTGATGAAAATCGTTTCGACGGCACAAGTTGAAGGGATGCATTATAAGCCACGTGCTGATTATGAGCTGTTACGTCAATATTCTGAAGGGATTATATGCTTAAGTGCATGTCTTGGTGGGGAAGTTAATCAGCATTTGCTACATCAACGTACCGATGAAGCGAGAGCTGCTGCCTTGCGTCATAAAGAGATATTTGGAGATCGTTATTATCTAGAGATTCAAAACCACGGCATGCTAGAGCAGAAGCAAGCTGAGACGCTGATGATTCAACTTGCACAAGAATTAGATATACCGTTAGTTGCGACGAATGATGTGCACTATATTGACCCGCATGATGCAGCGATGCAAGAGGTATTGATCTGTATCGGTACAGGGAAATCGCTACAAGATGAAGATCGACTTAAGATGGAAACAGACCAGTTGTATTTAAGAACAGGCGCTGAAATGGTAGAACGTTTTCAGCATATACCAGAAGCGATTCGTAATACTGCAGAAATTGCTGCACGTTGCAATGTTGAATTACAGCTTGGTAGAGCGAATTTGCCGCAGTTTTGGCCGATTCCGGAGCAGCATACTTCTAATTCTTATCTTCAAGAACTATGTATCGACGGGATGAATTTAAGATATGGCAATAGTGAGCAATGGCATAATGATGCTACATTCCGTCAAACGGTTACGGATCGACTACATTACGAGCTCGCTGTCATTGAGAAGATGGGGTATGAGGATTATTTTCTCATCGTTTGGGATTTCATTCGGTTTGCACAAGAAAGCCATATTGCAGTAGGACCTGGTCGTGGCTCTAGTGCCGGAAGTCTCGTTGCCTACAGTCTTCATATTACCGATGTAGATCCGATTAAATATAAGCTGCTGTTTGAGCGTTTTCTTAATCCACAGCGGGTAAGTATGCCTGATATCGATATCGACTTTGATGATGAGCGTCGTGACGAAGTGATTCAATATGTGGGAGCCAAGTACGGTGATGAGCATGTTGCGCAAATAATTACATTTGGTACGATGGCTGCAAAGGCTGCAATTCGTGATGTTGGTCGAGCGATGAATATTGCATTTCAAGAAGTTGATCGAGCAGCTAAGCTTATCCCGAATCAGCCGGGGATTACACTTGAGCAAGCATTAGTACAAAGCAAGGAGCTACGTGCTGCTTACGATGGAAGTGCGAGCACTAGAAGATTAATTGATATGGCTATTAAAGTAGAAGGTATGCCACGACATTCATCTACGCATGCTGCAGGCGTTGTTATTGCAGCACAGCCATTAACGGAATATACACCGCTGCAAATTGGTAGCGAAGATATGCTGCTGACGCAATATTCTATGGAGCATTTAGAAGCCATCGGATTGTTGAAAATGGATTTTCTTGGTCTTCGAACATTGTCGATTTTGGGACGAGCACATCGCTGGGTTGAGGAGCTTCATAAGCAACAAATTAATTTCCAGAAAATTACTGATGATGATCCACTAACCTATGAAATGCTAAGTAAAGGCGAAACGACCGGAATATTTCAGTTAGAATCAACGGGTGTAAGACGTGTATTACGTGATATGAAGCCATCTAACTTCGAGGATATTGTCTCTGTGTTAGCACTTTACAGACCGGGTCCAATGGAATTTATTCCGAAGTATATCGATGGTAAGCATGGCAAAATTATTGTCGAATATCCTCACGACTC
>DXHF01000220.1 GCA_019113605.1 Candidatus Paenibacillus intestinavium | reverse complement strand
ATAGCTACAATCCTTATGACTAGATGGTCGAGAAGTTTCACAAACTGTTTTTGCACTGCATTTTTGAGTCCAAAAACTACATGTATAAATGGTATAACTTGATCCATCCGTCTTGTCTAAGCCAGGCCATTCAATTCCAATGCCACAACTTCCTTGAATAAGTTCTGTTGAATTTCCATATTTCACAACTGTTGGTTTACTGTACATTTATTATTCCTCCCAATCGGTTACGTGCATGCAAAATAACAATCTAAATTATTGATTTATGCTGATGTTGATATAACCATAATTCCATCGCCATCAATAGCATTATGCTTGAATGTTTCATCTGCCCATGTTTGCTGTTCAATAATTGGTCTTCCCATTCGTTTTTCGAAATCAAATCTAACTCTCTCAATCTGAATTGCTTCAAGATTGGATATAATACAGACCACTTACTTTTCATTCCTTGAATAATCAAGGGGATATGTGTTGTCTTATTAGTTCGTGTTATAACATCGTGAGGTAGAACTGCCTCAAATGATTTTCTAAGCAGTGGCTTGCTTACTTCGGCAGACCACATTACATCGATAGGGCATTTATATAAAAATTCCACAACACGCTTGTCCAAAAATGGATGATTAATCTCGATTCCGACAGAAGGTGCGATCACTCGATCCATATAGAGATGTCCAGAAGTACCCATTAACTGAGTAAATCGATCTTTCTTATTAAATGTCTTAATATTCTTGAAATTTTGTATATTCTCTTTGTCGAATAATGCTTTTAGTTCCTTAGAGACTCCACGATCCAAAGAGGGCATTACTCCAAAATATAGCAAGTTTTTCATAAAAGATTCCCTCTTAAGAATCGAATATGTTCTAACATCTTTAAGTGCTTTAATTATTTTTCCTTGGTGGAGCATATCACTAACGACTCCCAAAGAAGAGTTCAGCATATGATCACCACCATAGCCTGTTAATATATTGGTCGCACCAGTGTCTTTTGCTCCTTGTAGTATCAATTGAGTAAATGAATGCGAGATACTTTGTGTTACAGGCTCATCTATAAAGCCATGTCTCTCATCAAAGTTATCAAAAATGCCACAATCATCTGCGACAATATACTTCCCTTTTGTCTCATATCTCTTTAATACTGACTCTATGTACTGTCTTTCATCGCATTCCCTATATCGATCAAACACTGCTGATATCGGAATCACACTTATATTTTTCTTTTTCTCCAACGTTTTGGCAATAGCAAAAATTGCTGTAGAATCTAAGCCTCCACTCATCATTACAGAATTCACTTCATTTGGAATAAGTCTGCTCTCAACAGAAGCTGATAGAATGTGAAAAAAATGTTCCTCGTAATCCTTACTGTTTTTATAATTCACTTCCTCTTGGATAAAAGAGAGACACCAGTATTTTTTAGTGTGTAATTCAGAGTGTCTAGACTTTTTAATGTAGGTACCTCGTGATAATCGTTTAATAGCTTTGTACGGCGTAATTTCTGAATCCAAAATACCATTACTCAAATGAAACTGAATAAAGTATTTATGGTTTAAGTGATCTGCATGATGCCGCAATAAGTATAGATCACTAGCCGCAATAAAATAATTGTTCTTACATATAAAAAATAGTGTTTTGACTCCAATTGGATCACGTGCTGCGACTACTGATAGTGTTGTAGTGTGAATGATTACAAAGGAAAATTCTCCTAGTATTCTATTCAATACATTCGAACCATATCTAAGATACAACCTTAGTATTACTTGATGTGAAGTCATTTTTAGCAGATCTGCAGCATCACTTTCCGCAGCTACCAATTCCACTTTATTATGTAGATCAATTTCACCAATAATTAAATATTCTTCAAATTTATCAATAATACTCTCGTTCCCAATTATTCGAATGTTACTATAAGTGTTTGTAAAATTATCGATATCACTTTCATTAAAATGTTTAAGCAATATGCTATGGTCTTTTTCACGCATATACTCTGATCCTTCTTCGAATACCATCTCAACGTAAAATCGATTCAATATTATACCTCATTTCATGAGAGCTAAGTATAGTAATCAGTCCTTCAGTCACATCTTCCTGTTCATTTATATTCAGACCATCACATTTAAGCCACGCATGAGCGTAAAATGGAAATTTTCTAACACCTATGACTAACTCGACATTTACTTTGTATTTTTTACATAACAAACGATATCCCAAAAATGATCGGTGTAAACATTTTGCTTCAAAAGGATAATATGAACATACTCTATCTATTAAAATCAAATCATGTAACATGTTTTCTAATAATATTTCACTATAAGAATCTCTAGCAGTTACATGCTTATTGTATTTTAATACGTAATTTCCGAAAGTTTTAGGAAAGCCAAAGAGTCTTAGTGAGACATCTAAAAAAACTAACAATATAAATTGACTAACAATTACAAAAGATTCCTTTAATCTATTCATTTTAACTTCACCAACTTATAAACTGAGAGTTGATTAACAAACTCCATTACATCTTTATAGGCTTGTTCTTCAGAAACACTATACTTTTCACTTACAAATTTTGAAATTAAATTAATTTCGACTTTTTTCTCCATGAATGACCAGATATAATAGCCAATTTCATCAATTCCATAGAATATTCCATCTTTCATATTAAGCAATACCAACTCTTCATTTTGTACAGAAAGAATTATTTTCTTGTTGACATAGTACTTCATAAAATCTCCCTTCCAAAAAATCAGTTCTAATCACCCAAAAACAAAACTAAAAACCGATAATACCCCTTATTTTACATTTAAAAATCCATCTTAAAATACATAACATTAGGCGAATTGTCGTACCACTTGCTAAACGCTTCTTTCCATTCCCATACATGTTGAAGATTCGAGAAATAACCAATCTTTGAAAGGAAATTGCCGCTCAATTAAATAAACCATTCATTTCGTTGAGAATTAGTTTTTATAACTTAAGCATTCGAAAGTATATTTATAATTTTGACTAATTATTTTAAGTTACTAGCTTTATACTTTGCTTAATTTCTCATATTATCCACGTTTAAGTAAGTCCTAAATAAATTAGTACTTTTCACCACTCTTATTTTCTATTACACTAACTTTCTCACATCATCCATACTTTAGTGAGTCCTAAATAAATTAGTACTTCTCACCACTCTTATTTTCTAGTATACTAATCTTTTCACCTTTTTCCCTATTATGCCATTTTGTATACGATTATGATCAATATTCTAGCGTTTGCGACATAATAAATATTTCCTAATGAATATGTTTTAAGATATTCATAATTGACATTTAGCCTACAAGTCATTGCCACTTCTTAGATTTCTACCTTATCGCTATAACACTCTCCTCAGAGCTTCCTATACAAACTTGCCTACTAAAAAATAAACTTTCATTAACCTAGGAGGAACCATGAGTAAAATAAATACGCTTATTGTAGACGCCGATCCTATTTGGCGAGATTCTATTAAGTCTTTGCTTGCAAAGGAGCAAGATATTCATGTTATTAGCAGTGAAGCTACTGTTCAAGAAGCACTTCAGTATATTTCGGAAGTCGATATAGTCGTATTAGACATTAATTTAGAAGAATATCAATTAGACGGTATAGAAATTGTTCGTGACATAACAACCATTAAGCCAGTCCCTATTATTATTGTAACAACGATATTAGATCAACATATAATACTTACTGCATTTCAAGCAGGAGCGATGCATTATATTGATAAGCTCAACTATAATGTTCTGCCCGCTACCATTCGAGAAGTTACTCATACTCGCTCGCCCTTTCAATTATTACTAGAGGACTACCATAAACTTCGTAGAGGTATGACGCTTCATTCGTTAACACCTGCCGAAAATGAAATTATTGATCTTATAATAAAAGGTTATACCTTATCTAACATTAGTATGACGCTATTTAAAGCTAAAAGCACAGTAAAAAACCAACTCAGTGGAATTTATAAAAAAATGAATGTTCAAAATCGAAATCAACTTATTAACAAATTTAAATAAACACCAATTTTACTTTGGAGGAGATAGAAGTTGATCACTACAAAATACCACAAGTTCATTGCTGTTATATTGTTACTTCATCCATTAAATTTAGTTTATACACTCATAAAAGATCGAGAAGTACCCTATACTTCACTGATTGTCACTATTGTATTACTCATCACTTTTTTTGTGATAAAGTTTCGTAAAAGTAAATGATCTAGCTATATAGAGAAATTATTCTGGTACGTCATAAATACGATAATAACTATTTGATTACTACTATTCATCACCATGGGCTCTTATATTAGCAGTATCATCGAGTGTATTGGCTATACTGCCGTTGTTTTTTATATTATTAGCTTGTTTATTATCGTCAATACAAAAAAGCAGAGGCATCCTTAGTGGAAACCTCTGCTTTTACTATTATGATTCGACTACACTACCTGCTGGTACAGATAATATAAGATTAGAATACACTCGATCTGTAACTAGGCCATTAACTTCATGTTCAATATTGTTGACGAAGATGTATAGCACGTCACCTACTTGCTTCGTTTGCATCAATTGCTGCTCACGCAATGTAATAGCATCCTTCGCTTCATACGTTACAGAACCAGTTAATAACACCTCTGATAGCCCTTCATGCTCCGCTATGGTTAACGGAACGGTACTTTTCACTACTATTTTAGCTGGATCAGCTTGGGCTATTGCCACTTGCTCATCTACGAATAATGAGCGTTCCTTCATATTAAATGCTTGATTCAGCTCATCCGTAATTCCTGTATAGAACAGCACAGACATAATTAATGCCCCTACACTAATAATTGAAACAAACCATAGACTTAACCAATCATATTTCAGCTGGTACTTCTCCTTATGGTTCACTCTCATCGTCAGTAATAGCTCTGCTCCCAGCAATATAAATACAACTGGTGCCAGCCATAGCAATAACTCATACGCCGATATCTCCTGCCATAAAGACGTTGCAAGAGCTATCCCCATACCGATTAATGTTACTCCCATTGAAAATGAACCAATTCTCCATACTGGCTTCTGCTGAATATCCTGATGGTAAATTTCAGCTTGTGGTTCTCTAATCGTTGCAGCCTGCATTACTCTTCGCCTCCTACATTACGGCGGTTACGTTTACTTGACGTGCCGAATAGTAACTTCATACCTAGAACGACCATTACAAATGAAATAAGGATCGTTGGCAGCATATATTTAATCTCATGGTATTGAGACATGAATTGTGGGAACTCGATGGAAATCAATCTCGATGCAATTTTATCAAACAAATAATAGATCCCCACAACGAGTAAGCCAATTCCAATCCAACGTTGATAAGGAATAAACATCGCTACAAACGGCTCATCCTTTAATTCATCCTTTTCCCATTTACGCAGCTGAGACAAAATATCAAAGAATGCATAGCACCATAATAACGGTAGTAGGAATAAGAATATGGTCAAGCGCAATTGATCCATAATAAATATACTCGCTAGGAAGCTCCCCATAAGCTGCAAGCCCCGCTGTTGCAGTCCAAGATACAAATGTCCTGCACCAGGGAATATCGATAATCCGATAGCTGTTACACGATTTTTACGGCCATTTGCCATATAATCCTCCATATTGGAAAATAGCGACTGATCGTTAATTTGCTCACCTTTTTGACGAGTAGCTAACAGTGCTAAAGCATCAAACATACCATAGATCCAAATAATCGGTAGCGCTAACCAAAGCACTAAGATAGATGGTGTACCAAGTACAATACCAATAAATAATGTTATACCGAATACACCAACAAATAAAATCATCAATGTAATACCACGCGTAAGCAGCCCCATATACATATGACCAAGACCCGGGATAATAGACATCATCATCACCTTAGTCTTTTCACTTTGTTCCTTCACTTCTAGTGGATCATATACATAACGTAGCTGACCATATTCATCCCGCTCCATCGTTGCAGATGCTGGATGGAAAGCTCGATTCTTTCCACTCGCTATGGTAATCAGCATATCTAGCATATTGATTAGGCCGAACAATCCTGAAAAGATTGCCGCTAAGGCAAAAGATTCTCCATCCACATACCCATCAAATATACTTATTATGAACAGTAAACCTAATGGTCCAAAAAATCCTCCTGCATATACGATAAACCGAAAAATTCTACCGATATATAAATGTCCGAATCCTGGCAATAGCGATAGTAAAAAAGCTACTAGTGGGCTTTTATTTTCTGCTCTCATCTTTTTCAACTCCTTAAAATTTTTCATATCTTACTCAGTTGCTTCCTGTAATGTAAAATTACTTCAGAAGCATTGGCTTTTGTATGGGTTTCAGATAAACTTCATATTCGATGTCGAATACGCTACAACGCATCACATCGTTATCAAAGTCCGCTGTTTGAACTACCTCTCAAAGCGGCTATCTTGTACTGCCTCTATCCAGCGCGACGCTTTATCCAGCCACTTCTCTGATTGCGGTTCGGCTGAGGATTCCGGAACAGGTTGTTGATCGATGTTCTGATTCTGCGATTGCACCGTCCGATCTAGCTTAACAAGTGTATGAGATACTGTACTCATCAGACCTGATGTAACAAGTAATAGCGTTATCGATGCTGCAATACCATATTGTACAACCGGTCGCTGAATCCAGCGCGGCTTTATTGCTAAGGCTTGCTGACGAATCGTATCGGCTACCTGATTACTTAATAATTCAGAGTCAAGCATTGTCTCTGCTGGAAGCTGATCTAATAACGATACAAATTGCTCCATACATTGTTCGCATAATTGAATTTCCAACTCAACTCTTTCTCGCTGCTGGTCTGTCACCTCATTGCGTATGTACGCACAAAGTTCTCTCTCGCTAATATGCATAAGTTGATCTTTCATTCAAAATCCTCCTTTCGCCAATGTCGCTTCATCCATAATCTCGCTCGATAAAGTCGTGATTCCACTGATTTCTTCTCAAGTCCAGTTTCCTTAGAAATCTGTTCATAACTTTTTTCTTCCATATAGAAGGCATGAATGATTTCTTGATACTGCTCTGGTAACTCATTGATTTCTTGATGGATCATTGCTTTTCTTTCCTGGGCAAGTAATGATTCCTCTATCGATGGTTCATAGTCCTTATTCTGCCATGATTCATATTGTTGATCGGTATCTTCTACAATATCTTCTCGTTGCCTACCAATCTTTCTCCTTGCATCAATCGCTCGATTTACTGTAATGCGGGTTATCCAAGTTTTCAAACCTTGATTGCGATACTCAGGGAGAGCTCGATAGATTTGAACGAATACTTCTTGCGTTACATCCTCAGCGTCCTGATGATGGTGTAGTACAGCGAAAGCTGTCCGATACACATGCTCATGGTAGACCTGTACAAACTCTTTATATCTACTTGTACCGCCTGCCCGAATACTGTTCAACCATTCCTGCTCATTAATCTGCTCCCCCTCCTCTCCATACAATAGACGAACGCAATCGCGCCATACCCTGCACATTTGCAAAAAATAATAAAAAATCTCCTAGCATCGAGTTTAACCTAAAGTTAAACCATCATACTAGGAGATTTTCAGATCATATTCAAAGAACTCGCAAAGCGAGTGACTTAGCTCTACTACAACGGCTGTACAAGCTATTCCAAGCATGCACAGAAATATTGCTACACAATCTTTTTTAAAGGGCAAACATTGCAATAAGGAAGCTCACCTGGCTTGCTTATCTGATAATACAGACAACAGGTTTTTCGTTTGGGATTTTCTGCGTCAATAAACTTCTTATGTACATATTGCTGAAAAGGGTTTGTATCCTTTCCTAGCCATGAGCAGTTGGAGCTAGTTAAATCATTATATACGGTGTTAAGTTGCTCAGATGGGGAGATATGCTCATATTCACGAAATACAGAATTTAATCTTACCGCAACGTTTTCCCATAAGATTCTTTCATTTATTTTACATTCCTCAGCTATAATTCGAATCATTGGAGTCAAGTGTTTGAAAAATATCTCTTCCTTCCAGTTCTCATCAAGCAAACCAGCAGGAGCTTCATCTACTAGTAGTGTAAAAGCCACTGTATCGAAGTGGGCATTGGACCACCAATCTGCTTGTTGCTGCAAAAACCCAAAATAATCGAGTGAAACAGCCGCTGTAATAACCGCATAACGCTTAATAAATAGGGAGCCAGCTATAGTAAGAGATGTTGTTCCTAGATAATTTCCGTAATCTTTTATTACGGAAAGCAAAATATTACTGTCTAATAAATCCGCTACAGGGATACCCTCATTTCCCTGTCTTTGTCTAATCCCATAAAGGTCTAAGGTCATTTGATTTGTCGTCCCTTTCCTTTTGGAATACATAAGGGAGTACCAAATAGTGGGTCCTCTTGAATAATAGCTTCCATTCCAAAGATTTCTTGCACCATTTCCGTCGTAACAATGGATTCAGGTGCTCCCTGTACGGCAACGGTTTGATTGTGAATGGCTACCAAATTATCTGCGTAACGACAAGCTAAATTCAAATCATGCAGCACCATAATAATGGTACATTTCTTTTCCCTATTCAGATCGAATAGAAAATCAAGTAGCTCAATTTGATGCGCCATATCCAAATATGTTGTTGGCTCGTCCAGAAGGATAATAGGTGTTTCTTGTGCTAAAGTCATGGCAATCCAAGCACGCTGTCTTTGGCCACCAGAGAGCTCGTCAAGCTGCTTATCTTTGTATTGAATCAGTTGCGTAGCAGCAAGTGCTTGTTCAACTAGCTGCTCATCCTCTTTGGACCATTGCTGATACCAACGCTGATAAGGATAGCGTCCTTGCTTTACTAGCTGCTCCACTGTTATACCTTCAGGAGCTACTGGACCTTGTGGCAGTATAGATATCCGCTTTGCAATCTCTTTGGTAGGAACATTTTGCAGCTGCTGCTCATCTAGCAATATATTCCCTGAAGCCGGTTTTAATAGACGTGCCATTGAACGCAATAAGGTCGATTTCCCACTTCCGTTAGCGCCAACGAGAACTGTTATTTTATGAGGAGGGATTTCGAGGTTCAAATTATGAATAATAGACTGCTCCCCATAATTTAGCGTCAAATGCTGTGTTTGTAATCCACTCATGAATATCTCTCCTAGCGATTTCTATTGTAAAACAACACATAGATAAAGAATGGTGCACCGATGGCTGCAGTAAATACCCCTGCTGGAATATCTAAAGGTAAGAACATCGTTCGAGCAATAATATCCGCTATTAATACCAAGCTAGCTCCGATCAGAGCAGTTATAGGTATAAGTCCAATAAATGATTTTGTAGCAAGACGTTTCGCAATATGAGGGGCCATTAATCCAACAAACTCAATGCCTCCAGCATAAGCTGCTGCTGTTCCTGCTAGTACTACGCTACACATTAAAAAGACAAAGCGCTGAAGCTGTACGCGAATTCCGGCATTAATCGCTACCTCGTCACCAAGCGCTGTTACATTCATACTTCTGCCCCAGATCAATAAAATTGGTAATGGAGTCAATATCCATAAGGACATCGCAGAAACATCGCTCCAATTTGCGGCGTATAAGCTTCCCGTTAGCCATATATACGCCTTTGTCGTAACGACAGCATCACTGAATACTAGCATAAACGTAATACCCGACTTTAATATAGCGGATAAACCGATTCCTATTAATACTAGACGAATAGGTGTAACGCCTTTATTCCAAGAAATAATGTAGATAAGCAATGAGGTAACCAATCCTCCAGCTATTGCTGCGAACGGTAGAAACTGCATGCTTATAATACCAGTTCCAAAAGTAATGAAGGAAACAGCACCAAGTGAAGCGCCGCTTGTAATTCCGATGATATCAGGAGAAGCTAGTGGGTTTCTTACTATCGTTTGCAAAATTAGACCAGCAACGCCTAAGCTAGCCCCTACAAGTATAGCTAGCAAAATACGAGGTAAGCGCAAAGTCTCAACGGTAAAGCTATGCGTGTCGATATAGCCCATTAGTTGTTGTGCTACCTCAGTCAATGGAATCCATTTGCTCCCTGCTGATAAGCCTAACAGAAATAGTAAAAGTAATAATAAGGACATGCTTAATGTTATAAGTAGCCATTTAACAGAAATTTGAAATGATATTCTGTCGTGAAACATTCGAAATGTCCAATACTTCATTGTTTAGACACCCCTTTTTTTGCTAAATAAATAAAGAATGGACCACCAATAATTGCGGTCATAACTCCGATAGGCACTTCTTGAGGAATAATAATAAATCTAGCAGAAATATCAGCTATTAATAGTAGGAAAGAACCAATTAAAGCACCATAGGGTAATATCCAACGATAATCAGTACCGACTAAGCGCTTAGCAATATGAGGTACAATCAAACCTACAAAGCCAATCGAACCAACTACAGCTACCGAGCCACCAGCCAATACGATAATTAATATGCCCATAACAATTTTAAGCAGTCCTACATTTAAACCAAGACTTTTGGCTACGTCATCACCAGAGCTAAATATATTCATCGATTTTCCAATAAGCATGCTCACTATAAGTGCAACAAGTAAAATAGGTAATACCGATAGTAGCAAGCTTATATCTCTACCCGCTATCGAGCCAGCAATCCAAAACAGCACCGCTTGTATAGATTGTTCGTCAATGACAAGTAAGCCTTGCGTAAATGAAATAAAAAGTGCAGAAAGGGCCGTTCCTGCTATAATAATTTTAATAGGAGTAAGACCATCTCTACCTATACTACTTAGGAAGAATACCGCTAATCCTGAAATAGCTGCACCTAAGAAAGCAAACCACATATAGTGATTTAGGGATTGGAGATTCAACCACGTAATGGCAAGGACAATAAAAAAAATCGCCCCAGAGTTTACTCCGATTAAATCTGGAGCAGCTAAAGGGTTTCTTGTTAATGCTTGCACTAATATACCAGCAACGGCAAAGGTCATTCCGACGACTAGAGCAATGATAGCTCTAGAAAATCTGCTTGTGGCAATGACAATATGCTCCGTATTACTAGAATCATAATTCATTATAACTTGCCATACTGCACGAAACGAGATCGACAGTTGTCCCATAGCAAGGCTACAGTAAATTAAAAAAACGACTGCAATAATAAGTGCTATTAATCCGACAGTTTTAGAAATTGATGTTTGTAGCATAGCGTAACCTCTTCTTCTATAGTGAAAAGGGGGCTAGGCGATCCCCCCTTATCCAATCTACTGTTCAAATCCGAAATGAGTATAAAGACTATCCAGCATTAAATGTGCTGACTTCAGTCCACCAGCAAAATTCCAAGTGACATCATCTACGATATACACTTGATTATTTTTCGCTGAATCTAGATTTTTATATAATGGATGGCTTGTCCACTCATCATGTGTTTTCTTAATAATGTCAGTATCTTCAAAAAATTCAAATGTAACGTCAGCGTTCATATTAGGAATACTTTCTTTGTCCATTAGACGAATGATTTCATGATCATCCCCGACCAAATCCTTTGGACCTTTGAAGCCAAGCTCATTGAGAATAGAGCCTGCAAAGCCTGTAAAATAAATACGAGCATGATCATCACGGAAATTTACAACAGAAGCGCTTAATGGCCAGCCTTCCACTGCAGACACTTTTGACTTAAAGTCAGCAACACGTGCTTCCCAATCTGCGATTAATGCTGTTGCTGTATCCTCATCGCCAATTGCTTGACCAATAATATTAGCTGTTTCACGGAAGTCATAAAGAATAGAAGTAACTACCGTTGGTGCGATTTGAGAAAGTTGCTCATAAATTTCCTCATGGCGCACTTGAGTAGCGATAATTAAGTCAGGTTTTAATGCGGATATTTCTTCTAGGTTAGGCTGTGTTTCAAGTCCAACATAAGCTACATCTTTTAGATTATCCTTTAGATAGTCATACATCGGTTGTTGTGACCAGGATTCTACTACCCCCACAGGAGTTACTTTAAATTGTACTAATGTATCTGTTGCACCTTGGAATAGAGTTACAATACGTTGAGGTTTGCCTTCAATAGGTGTTGTTCCTAAAGCATGAGCTACTTCTCTCTTATTAGGTACCTCAGCTTGTACACCGGAACTTTCTGGTTCAGTTGCTTCTTTCCCAGCATTACCACATGCCGCCAAAACCATTGCTAGTGCTAGCATTACGAATAAAACAAGTGACATTCTTTTCTTCAATTTCTTTCTCTCCCTACATTAAGAATGATTTTCATTATCAATAACATGATAATATAACTATATTAGGTTAGCAATCATTATTTTAATAAGGTTTTAGTTTTACAATTAAAAAATGCACCTCCAATTGCTAGTGGTAGCTAACAATTGGAGGTGCATTTAGAATTTATGCGGTGCACTTACTATTATTTCTTTATCAATCGCTAAAAAGGACCGTCAGATTAAATTTTCCTGATGGCCCTTTTTGGCTTTTACGCATATCTCAACATCGAAGCGTGATTACAAACGATCAATTAGCAAGCAGCTGCTTAAGCTCCTCTGGCGAATGCTCCCACCACTCCGCATTATGCTCCATTAGCAATTTACGCAGTGCTGCTTTTTCAACTGGTCCGATATTGTCGAGCACGTAGCGACTCTTCATTGCAGCATCAAGACGATTAACATGATCGGCAAGAATCTTCCAGCCGCGTCGTGCTTCTGTATCGACTAGCATTTCACAAGACGTCGCACCAGCATAATAAGCCCCTGCTTCATCTCGAGCTACTGCAACCCAGACGATCCAGCATGGTCGCCCATTAGGAGTATCCTCTTTGTTAGGCGTGAATTTGATTCCGCGCTCAATTTTGCTTTTCGCATGCATCGCACCTACATCGATAAATGCTACTCCTTGGTCAATCATTACACAAGCAACATCACTTAAATCGATGGAACCTGCGCCAAAACCTTTATGCTTCTTATTACTCACAACGTTCAGAGTCAATTGTTTCTTCTCTTTTTTCTCTGGTTGTGTGGATGGATTCAATTCATCTGCCACTTTTATCACACCTTCCGATACATTAATTCTATTTTAGCTAATATTATTGAAAAAGCCAACATATACATGCTGTAGATGCTTGTCAACGGGAGGGAATCGATAGATGTCTGCAAAATCGTGGAAATTAATTATTGTAGGTTTACTCATCATTGTATTCTTAATTGCTACTTTGCCTTATCAGTTTCAACATGCATGGCAATCAGGATATACGTATGCATTTGAACCAAGTCAGCCAATTCAGTCTACAATGCTTCAACCACCTCTTAATGAGGTCAAGCCCTCACTCGATACTCTTAATTATGAAGACAACCAACCAAGTATGCCAGCAGTGAAGCTAAGTGAGCGCGTCGTCGAATATAACATTCA
>DXHF01000219.1 GCA_019113605.1 Candidatus Paenibacillus intestinavium | reverse complement strand
CCTCTAACAATATCCCTTCAATAAACTGTACCTTGTAAGCGGATGAATTATACGTATATTTGTCTGCTATGCTTTCTACAATGTCAGAATAAGGTTTGAAAGCGGAAATGAGCGCTCCACCAATAATTACTTTGTTGGGCTGAAAAGTATTGATGAGATTAGCTATACCGATACCCAAATATACTGCCGATTGATTGAATAATTCGGTTACGAGTTCATTGTTATTTCTCAGCTCTCTAATTAAGAAATCAAAATCAATATTGGATTCCGCTATATTAGGCTGCTCCTCGTGTTTAAATCCCGTCCTACCTAATCGATATTCTATTTTATACTGTTCAACTAATGTGGGAATCGATACATAGTTCTCCAGCGCTCCGGCGCGACCCTGCTTTAAGATCGGTTGATCACCAGCTTTAATAATCATTTCACCAAAAGCACCTTCACGATCGTATATACCTTGCACAAGCCTCCCGCCTGAGATCATCGCCGAACGTAATCCAACGCCTGCGCTAATATAAAGTAGGTGATCTGCTTCAATATTTTGCTTGCGAAAGGAAAATTGCTCTCCAATGGCGGCACAATCTATACCATTATCTAAAAAGGTAGTTAAGCCTGTAATTTCTTCTATTAAAGTTGTAATCTCCAGTTGATTCCAGCCCTCTGCCGGAAAATGAACGGGATCGATAATAACGCCACTACTGCGATCAAGCGGACCGATCGAGCCAATCCCAATTCCGATAATATGATTTTTCGTAATTTGATGATCTTTGCAGTACGTAACAATCGTTTGATAAACAGTATCAATAAATACAGCGGGCTTCATGGAGCTGTCCATTCTCCATCTTGTTAATGATTTGGCATTTAACGCCAAATCAAATAAACCGACCGTTGCGTAAAAGCGAGAAATCTCTATACCAACGATATAACAACAATGACTATTTATATTATATAGTAGCGGTCTACGGCCACCTTTAGAGGGCCCTAAGCCTGATTGGATAATAACGCCATGTTCAATCATTTCCTGTATTAATCTAGCTGCAGTAGAGCTGGAAAGCTTTAATGATTGTTGAATGTCTTCTTTGGAAGTATCAATACGTTGCGCGATATAATGGAAAATACTACTTTTTACACTAGATAAAGTAGGGTGATTCGCATCCATAACCTAACCTCAATTCACTAGTATTAATATAGGAATTATATCCTATTGTTATTATAACGAAAATCTAAAATAAAAAGAATATACAAATTCTTTACTCAACTTAATCCCGGAATAGGATAAAGGTGATATAATATATGTAATGACATTGTAATCGCATCAAGAGGGGGCAGTGAAAATGAGGGCGTCTAAGGAGATTAATTCTTTTTGGAAGAAAGGATTGGAAAGCTCGTTGTTTCAAATTTTCATAACATTTCTGAAGATTAGTCCCGTTTCCTTTGGTGGAGGCTATGCATTAATTCCTGTTATTGAAAAGGAAGTAGTAGATCGAAAAAAATGGTTGAGCGCTAAGGAGATCTCGGATGTTTTTTCTTTAGCTCAATCTGCTCCCGGAGCAATCGCTCTTAACTCGGCTATTTTTATTGGTTATCGTTTAAAAGGTGGGCTGGGTGCGATTATTGCTTTACTAGGTATTCTTATCCCAACGTTTTTTATAATGATTGTATTCTCAGTAGCATTTATATATATGAAGGATATCCCAAAGGTGGAAGCTGCCTTTATGTCGATTAGAACTACAGTTTTAGCATTAATTGTATATGCAGCTATGAAAATGGGGAAAAAGGCATTAGTTGATATTCCGACAATAGCTTTAGCGGCTATGACCGTGCTCATCATGTACTTTTTCAACCATATGATTCATCCCATTGTACTTATTGCTGGTGGTGGTGTAGTCGGCATATCCATCTACTTACTGCGAACATTGAAAGGTGAACACCGACCGTATAAGCAAGCTAACTCGCCTTCACAAGATAATTATAGTGACTATATGATCTAACCCGAGGTGCATGATGGACGATATCATTCAATTATTTATTACATTCTTTATTGTCGGCTTCGTCTCATTCGGCGGTGGATATTCGATGATTCCATTAATGCAGACAGAGATTGTTACCCGGCATCAATGGCTTACGCTAGAGCAATTTACAGATGTTGTTGCGATTTCTGGTATGAGTCCCGGTCCAATTGCTGTTAATATGGCGGTCTCCATTGGTTATATGCATATGGAGCTTCCAGGTGCTATTATTGCTACAATAGGTATCGTATTACCATCATTAATTTGTGTAATATTATTAGCGATCTTCTATAAGGTTATGAAAAATAATAAGTATTGGAACAATGCTTTATACGGTATTCGTGCGATTGTTACTGGCTTTATTGTATTATCTGCTATTATATTTATTAGAAATAACTCCATGATTTCGACAGGTTCGTGGTATACAATCAGTCAAATTGCTATATTTGCTGGCTCCTTAGCAGCAATTGTTTATTTTAAGAAGCATCCGGTCTATGTTATCTGTATTTCGGGTCTTGTTGGTGTGGCACTTTATAGCTAATGTCGAAAACATAAGGAACAGGGGAATTGCTGAAAGTAGGCAATTCCCCTGTTCCTATTTATTTCAAAAGCAATATCTGTGGATAGATGAAGATGAGAAAGAGATACTACTAAAGTATCCCAAAAAATGCTTATGAGGATGCTTCTTTCGTTTTTTGTTCCAAATCACAAACCTCAACCCATTCGTGTATCGCTACAATAACATCTTTTAGGGCGTGCCCACTAGTAGTTAACTCGTATTCAACCTTTTTACAAGATGAATCAATTAAATTTTTATTTATCAATGCTGCTTTTATTAATTCATTAAGTCTCTCTGTTAATAGTCGATCTGAAATCCCAGGAATGCTGGTGAAAATTTCATTATAACGTTTGGGACCTGACATTAAGGTATATAAAATCATCCCCATCCATCTTCTACCAAGAAATTCGATAGTAGTATGAAAATCACGACATGTATGTTGACAATCAGACTGTTTCATTAGAGACCTCCCCGAACATTACTTTCATTAAGTTTAACACATATCTGTCTATGGAACATTTATAATCGACAAATTAAGCTTAGAAATTAATTTCTTATTGACCGAGTAACTTACTTATGGTAAGTTGTTATTATCAACTTACTAATAGTAAGTATAAAGGTGGAGATAACATGACTACAGGAACACAAGCGGATTTATATTCAGTAATGCATGATAGAAAATCGGTAAGAGTATATGACCCTGCTGCTACTATTTCAAAAGAAGAATTGTCAGAGATGATTAAAGAAGCTACATCAGCTCCATCATCAAGCAATCTTCAACCTTGGAGATTTCTAGTTATTCAAGATACAGCTGTGAAAAAAGAATTAAGGGCAATTGCCAACAACCAAGAGCAAGCAGAAACAGCTTCTGCAGTAATCGCAGTATTAGGCGATATAGAAATGTACAAGAAAGTTGAACAAATCTATACACAAAATGTAACAGAAGGTCATATGCCAGAGGCAAGCAAAGAGGCTATGATTGCCAGTACAAATCGGGTATACCCTAATGTATCAGATGAAGTTAGAAAAAACATTGCTACCTTTGATGCAGGACTGATTTCTATGCAAATCATGTTGATTGCGAAGGAAAAGGGTTATGATACCGTTCCAATGGGCGGATTTGACAAAGAGAAGTTCGCTGAAAGATTCGAGTTGCCTAGCAACGTAGTTCCTATCGTGTTAATTGCGGTCGGAAAAGCTGCTGGACCAGCTTATGGTTCATCACGTTTGCCAATGAATGAAATTTTGAAATTTATCTAAATTATCTAATAGGCTACATTTATAGCTCCACAACAAGAGGCTATGCAGTTTAGTAACATAAACTGCATAGCCTCTTGTACGTTTGGTAGCGCAATCGACTAAGGCTGTAAGTTATGAGGACTGGATTCGGGGGAAAATCGGTTGACTCTCACAAGATACCCACCTAGTAGTTCATTAATTTCTAATTCCATGTTTTTATTCCACTTTATGTATATACATAAAGTGGAATAACTGATAGAATACCCATATAAAATGTAAAAAAATGAGGGATTTAATGTCTATCAAATTATCAGGTCTCCTTCCTCTGGCGGCTTATGCTGTACAAACTAAGGTTACGGCATCGCTACAGGCTAAATCGAATACCGCTGCCAAGTCGAGCCCAGCCGTAGCCATGGCGGCGAAAAGTACAAGCGTAGCGACGGCGACCAAAAGTGCAAGTGTAGCGACAATGGCTAAAAGTACAAGCGTGGCCACCATCTATACCTCTGACAAGCAAGTTGTGACCAATACTGGGACCATTGGAAGTAAGTTGGATGTAAGCGTGACAGCAACGACTCCATCCAGTGGCTCCATAGGTCCTTCGGTGGCTACAACAGCACCTAATACGTCGTCGTCCATTTCTAGTCAGACATTAACGCCCAATGAGCAAATATTGCTCGCTAAGCAATTATACGATAACGCCCAAAAACTGGGAAGCCAAGCGGGGATGGCGACTGCTTCTGAGCTAGCTGATCAAGCCCGACAGAATGGCGGAACCATTTCGAGCAATGTAACCTTGGAGCAAGCGAAGGTTATGGTGGCGAATGAGCAAATTTTGAAGAGCAAAGAAGAATATGATATAGCGCTAAAGGCAGGCAATGAAGCGGCGATGAAAACGTCCTCCGAGCAGGCCGCTCAAGCCCGAAAGAACGGTGGGAGCATTTCGAGCAATGTAACCCTGGAGCAAGCCAAGGTCATCGTAGCGAACGAGCAAATTGTACAGGCCAAAAAGGATTATGCCGTAGCTGAGAAGAAAGAGGATAAAGCCGCGATGAGCGTAGCTATAGAAACAGCTAACAAAGCTAGGCAAAGTGGTGGAACCATATCCAGCAACGTTACGCTCGAATATGCCCTGAAAATCATGGACCAAAGTAAGTGGAATGCAAGCGATAGCTCATCTCCTATGGATATTATATCAACGGAAGATGAGGCGTCACTCATGAAGAAAGCTCGGGAGAATGCATCAAACTTCGGGATGGATGAGCAGATCGCTACGCTGAATAGGGCGATCATAGACTTGAATACTGCTATACTCACATTAGAAGCCTCGAACAAGAATGTCAAAGGAACCATCGAATCCTTGAAGCGGCAGAAGGAAGAACTGCAGGAGGATCGGAAGAGAGTGCTGGAGCTTGGTAAGTGGATCGATGCTCTTCAGGAGGACATACACAGTGATCTGGAAGCTACGAATAAAGTAATCACAGAGCTAAGCAAGCTGGTAGAAGAAGGGAAGTTGTCTAGCGAACGCGGTCTGAAACTAGCAGAAAGCATCCATGGGGTATCAGATGAGCAGCGTGGAACCGTGCTTGGAGAGGCGATGTCGGGCTTCTTCTCGGGCATATGGTCATCGTTGGACGACACGGTAGATTTGGTATTTTTTGCATTTGAAGATCCGCAAGCTGCGGGCAAGCAAACGATTAACGGTGTAGGGGATACGATTCAATCTCTGTGGGATAAACTAAGCGATCCGAAAGCAACGTACAACGATGTGGAGCAATCCATTAAAGAATTCATGGAGTTAAGTGACGAGGAGCAGGCGTATACGGTAGGATTTTTACTATCACAATTATCCCCGAGCCGTCGAGCCGATATCTTGAATCCGATGAAGAACAAGGATGACGGAGCTAACGGACTCGAAGGCAACAGCTCGAACGGTAATAGGGTTGAGGGTGCGGTTAAAACTTCAACTAGAACTCAAGTAGAATTAGATGCATTAGCAACTGACCCTGCAATCGGAAATAAAATAACACCAAAGACTATTGCTGAACGTGAAGTTGGACTTGGACTTGAAGCTAGAGGAGAAGTTAGCGGACTTGTTAGAGACCCAAGTGGAAAAGCAGAGTTTATTGACTCTTCGGGTCAAAAATGGGATGTTAAAGCATTTAACTCGAATTTTGCTCCTAAAGGATATAATCTATCTGATGCCATGACAAATATTAGAAAGAGTATTTCTGATGGAGAAAACGTAATGTTAGATGCTAGAAACTTATCACAAGAACATCTGTCCGAGTTAAAGGACGAATTAGTTAGAACAGGGTTAATAAATAATGTTAAAATTTGGCCCGAATAGTGGGGGTTCTTATGGTCAATGAAAAAAAGATTGAGAGTCACAAGAGTTGGCTAGATTCTGTAGGTCAGCACGGTGAACAATTATGTTTGACAGCAGTTGATTTATCAAAACAAGATATTTCTAATACTGACCTGAGCGAGGCAGTCATATTAGATTCCAGTTTAGATATGGCAAATTTAATGGACAGTAACCTAAGCAACTCTAATCTAGGGTTTTCGAGTTTTAAGTTTTCGAATTTAACTAGGGCTAGTCTTGTAAAAGCAGAAGCAAATCGTACAAATTTTGAAAAAGCAATAATGGTTAATTGCAATGCATTCAGGACAACTTTTATTGAATCAAACTTTGAAGGAGCCGATTTAACTGGTGCAAATTTAGAAAGCACTCTGCTAACGGGAGCTAATTTAGAAAATGTAATATTAAACGATAGTAATTTATCCAATTGTTCAATTAATGGATGCAGAGTATACGGAATCAAGTTAGATGGTGTAAAAGGTATTGAAACAATATCAGTGGATTGGATTGACGTTGGGGAAAAAGGAAACCCTGAAAAACTAATGGGTAAGGATGCAGTAGAATGGTTAGTTAGAAGAGCGAAAAAGGGATAAAAACTATTCATTAACCTTGAATGGCTATATGCCACTCAAGGTTTTCTTTTTTAACGGGGGCTACCCAGTGTCGAATGAACCCATCATTCAACTAATAACATATCTAACCCATGTAGTACCCGTATAGAAATTTCTCATACCCTCTGTACGCACGTCAATGCTACTTTCCGTTTATAACCCAAATAACGCTATGCAGATACGTCAAACAGGTCGATTATGGTCAGTTACCACCATGATTGACCTGTTTTTGTTGTGTTCGTTTTCTGCGGTTCTCTTCAAAACCTATCGTAACTAATCGGAGGGATAGCGCGACAATTATACTGTCAGGACGTAACTGAACATTTTAAAATGGGAAGGTCATGTGTTAAAGGTTATCCACCTGCCCTCTAATTAAGCACGAAATTTATCATTTGGAGCAAGCCAAAGACGAACAAATTGTACAGGTAAAAAGGATTATGCCGTAGCTAAGAAGAAAGAAGATATAGCCACGATGAGTGGATCGATGCCCTTCAGGAGGACATAGAGGGCGAACTGGAAGCTACGAATAAAGTCATAATAGAGCTAAGTGATCTGTTGGAACAAGAAAAACTGTCTAGCGAGCGCGTGCTGAAGCTGGTAGAAAGCATCCAAGGGGCATCATCAGAAGAGCAGCGGGGAACAGTGCTTGGGGAGGCTATGTCGGGCTTCTTCTCTGGCATATGGTCTTCGTTGGACGATACGGTAGATTCGGTGTTTTTTGCGTTCGAGGATCCGCAAGCTGTGGGCAAGCAAGTGATTAATGGCGTAGGAGATACAGTTCAATCCTTGTGGGATAAACTAAGTGATCCGAAAGCAACGTACAACGATGTGGAGCAATCCGTAAAAGAATTCATGGAGTTAAGTGACGAGGAGCAGGCGTATACGGTAGGATTTTTACTATCACAATTATCCCCGAGTCGTCGAACGGATATCTTGAATCCGATTAAGAACAAGGATGACGGGGCTAACGGCATCGAGGGCAACAGCTCGAGCGGTAAGGTTAAGGACGGTAATGGGGTTGAGGGTGCGGGGAATGGTGGTAAAAAATCATTTGTCGATGATCCACTTGATGAATCGGGGAAACTTAAACCGAATGTGAAATATAAAACTGGTGAGCACCAATATGATTATGAGACAGATCATATTGGAAGGATTGAAAAATTTAGTGCAGATGATCTAAAATTAACTGCGAGAGAAGACAGATTACCGCATGATCCCAAGACGCCAGGCAAAGAGTCAGGTGACCATGCAGGTCATTTGGCAGGAGATAGGTTTGGTGGTTCACCGGAAATTGATAACCTTGTATCACAATTAAGTAATGTGAATTTGAGCCAGTACAAAAAAATAGAAAATCAATGGGCGAGTGCGTTGAAAGATGGGGAACAGGTAAAAGTTAACGTAGAAGTTAAATATGAAGGGGACAGTATGAGACCATCCGAATTTATTGTACAATATGAGATAGATGGCAGATTTGTAGAAGTAAGTATCTTGAATTAGGGGAGTTAATAATGAGCAAAGTATTTGAGGATTACTTTAGTGAATTTCAGGCTGATATAGTCTCCATTTGCTTAGAGTATGTTAGTGAAAAAGCGGATAAAGTATATATCTATTGCTCACATGAAATGGGGCTTATCTCTAATGACTTTTTTTATAATATTAATGGTAAAGTTGTAGAACGACATAAACTTAATGATGCTTTGGTTACAGACAATCAAAGAGTAAATTTTGCATATGATGTATCAGTGGAAAGACAAAAAGGTGTGGTACAAATAATTAATAATGACATAAAGGAAATTATCAATGTATGCAAAGAATATAATCGTGAGATGCCAACAGAAATGAAGATCGTATATGATGTTAAACAGAATAAGCTAACGGCAGAATACAAGTATGATTTGGTGTACACTAATGATTTGGTTAAAACTGCAGGCGATATTGCCATGGAATGGTTTGAGCAAATTCATAAGGAACATAGCGCTCAAAAGTAATTTCTTATCCACCATAGATGAGGATCACAGCTATGAGAACCGTGCATTGAGATAGATCTGGCATCATACACCGCAAATTGAGAAATAATTGTAATTTGTCAAGGGTGGTGCTCGCCAGCGCCGAATGAACTCATGATTCAACCAATAACACATATAACCGGTGTAATACCCGTATGAAAGTTTCGTCATTTTGATAGTACGCACATTATAATTTTATAACCAAAATAACGCAATACCGATACAATGAACAGGTCGATTATGGTCAGATACCACCATAATTGATCTGTTTTTTGTTACCGTTGCCAAGTCGATCACGGTCGTAGCTACGGCGGCCAAAAGTACAAGCGTGGCCACGACTGTCGCTCCGCAAGCCAAGGTCATCGTAGCTAACGAGCAAATTGTACAGGCCAAAAAGGATTATGCCGTAGCTGAGAAGAAAGAGGATAAAGCCGCGATGAGCGTAGCTATAGAAACAGCTAACAAAGCTAGGCAAAGTGGTGGAA
>DXHF01000218.1 GCA_019113605.1 Candidatus Paenibacillus intestinavium | reverse complement strand
GCCCTGCTATTTGCTTCAACTCTCAAGATGAATGTCTTGAAGCTCTTGCTCAAGGTAAAATTAAAGAAGGTCATGTTGTAGTTATTCGTTACGAGGGCCCCCGTGGTGGTCCAGGAATGCCTGAAATGCTTGCTCCAACTTCGGCAATTGTTGGTATGGGTCTTGGTGCGAAAGTGGCACTTATTACTGACGGACGTTTCTCTGGTGCTTCTCGTGGTATCTCTATCGGTCACGTTTCTCCGGAAGCTGCTGATGGTGGTCCAATCGCATTCGTTAATGATGGCGATGAAATCGAAATCGATATGAATAATCGTACGATGAATTTGCTTATTAGTGATGAAGAGTTTGAAGCTCGTAAAGCCGCATGGCCTGGATTCGAATTAAAGATCAAACGTGGCTACCTTGCTCGTTATGCACATTTAGTAACAAGCGCTAATACTGGTGCAGTAATGAAAATGTAACTTAGAGGTTGTTCAAATATACAAAAAAACATGCTGATTAATCAGCATGCTTTTTTGTTGTAACCAATATATAATTCACTGAAATAACCACTAAAAGTATCCAAAACTCCATTTACAGTATTTATCAAAAGTAGTATATTTAAGTTGTTTACTCAATGTAAGTATGGAGGGAATGATATGCTTGAAAAGGTTCACCCTTATTATTATTTAGGTGGAATCATTGGATTAGTTGTAGGTTTTGTCGTTTCAAAAATTTATCAAATATGGGCTATTTTATATCAGCAAAGTAATTATGGCACACATAAGTTAACTTCGTGGGACAGTGATGCACCACCACTTTGGTTAACAGCCACCGAACATTCAGCAATGTTTACTTTTTGGATTGTCCTTATTTATATTATCATTGGTGTAATATTTGTGAAAATAAAATTCAGTGCAACAAAGAATAGAAATGACTAAAACAATAAACGAGGCTTCCCGGAAAGTCGAATTAGTTTCGACCTTCTAGGTAGCCCCGTTTATGTTTTCAAATATTAGCTCGAAGTTAACACCTCTTGCTGTGCAGCTAACACTTCTTGCTGCTTCGTCACACTGTAGCTATGATCCAGTGGCATATATTGCTGCAGGCGTTCGAGCGTCATTAACAAAATTTTAGGTTCCTCTTGAACCTGCTCACGAACACGACGAGTAGCGGTAACGGTCTGAGTTGGAGTTAATATTTTCATTAACCATTTCAAATAAATTTTAGTGCTCGATAGAAATAACCCCTTAGGCATCTCATGTATTGAAAAACCCAATTTATCCGCGCCACGATTAATCATAGTAATCCCTTGAATCGCTTTAATTGGCGTATTTTTTGCCTCATCCGTAATTCGTAATGCTAATGCCGGCAATGCTCGCTCTACTTCACGAATCGTTTTCACCGCAACGACTAACGGATTTTTCGATGTAAATGCAATATGAGATAGTTTCCTGTTATCAAAGTGAAGCTCTACGATACGGTCACCTTGTGAAAGAGTCTGCCCATCATTCATCATAAACGATTTCCCTTTATATTTGATCAAACGATAATGGAACATCGGCCCGTTTTGTGATTCGATATCTTTCAATCTCATCACTTGATGAAATACTTTTTCCCAAGTTAACCATAATGAAATCATTACTTTTTTACTGCGCGATAATTTTTTCTTGCTATTTTGTTCGGTCACTTTAATCATGCTTTCAATGTTAACTAGCTTCATTTGCTGCATGGTTGCTGCTTCGAGAAACACTTCTAAAGCAATAAGCATACTTCGCGGTGCGTTTACATCTGCACCAAAGGTTCTTCCACAGTCATGTAGTAATAGCACTTCACCTGGCTGTAGTTTTTTCATTAATCGAGATTCTAACTTTTCCGCAGATATTTTTTTATGCCAATCACCGAAAAGCGATGACCATAAAATAATATTAAGTCGTGACACATTGCCATAGTCGAATAAATTCACGATCCCCCATGGTGGTCGATAGTAAATGGAACGTTGTCCCGTTACCTCTTCAATAATATCATTTGTCATTTTAATATGTTTACGAACCGTTTTCGGTCTCATAAACCAATTCGTCTTATGTTCATAATTATGAACACCGATCGTATGCCCTTCATCTCTCATTCGTTTCAATAATTCAGGATTTTGTTTCGCATGTACTCCTACAACAAAGAAGGTTGCTTTTGCATCGTATCTTTGTAATAAGTCTAGTAGCTGTGCAGTATAGATAGGATCTGGTCCATCATCAAATGTTAATGCTATTTCATGACTCGCTTTCCCCTTTTTGAATACTTGATACCCAAATACTCTACTTAAAATTCCTGGAATAAATGCGTAGAAGGTCATGAAATAAAATCCCAAAGTTAATATGCTCTCCATGATTGTCTTCCTCACTATAATAATGATATAGTCAATATATAATACAGAATAAGACCTAACACACTAACTTTAATTGTATCATAATTGCATTAAATTCTCACTAGTAAGATCAGTAAGATTATTTTTTTCGGGGTATGAACCAAATGCTTGCCTTATTAAGCTATTGAAAGGATGATTGCTACTTGTTATCTTTCTACAAAAAATATTGGAGAACAGCTTTTGATATTGCGCTAATTATTGTAACAGTCCTTCTTATTATGTGGCTATTTAGTGTTCTGTACAATATTGCAAAGCCTATTTTTTACTCCTTTATTATTTTCATGTGTATTGAACCTCTTGCCAAACGTCTTAATAAATGGGGATTGAAAAAGAGCATTGCCTCTGCAATTTCAGCTGTGCTATTCATACTCGTCGTCCTTGGATTAGTCGGAGCACTCATTATTGTTGCAACGATTCAAGGTATTGAATTAGTTAATTTACTCCCTCAATATCAGGAGCAGTTCACTACAGAAGTGAATAAGTGGCTACATTATTTCCAAGATAAAATGAATCAACTACCAATCGACTTTAGCTTAACTGATAAACTTACAAGTACATTAGAACAAGCATCTACGAAAATACAAGGATGGTTAATGGCTGGATTGACATTTGTTATCAGCTCGATCACTTCATTCACTTCATTTATAGTCAATGCTGCTATCGGTCTTATTTTAGCCTATTTCTTAAGTATTGAAATTGTAGATTGGAAAAAGCTAGCATCTGATAAAACACCTAATACATTCAAAACTGCATTTTTCTTCTTACGAGACAATGTATTAAAGGGGATTTGGATATACATTAAAGCGCAAAGTAAACTAATTAGTGTTACTTTTGTTGTTATTCTTATATCTTTATTGCTGCTTAATGTTAATCATGCATTCGTTATTTCATTAGTTGCTGCTATCTTTGACGTATTGCCTTTACTCGGTGTAAGTACAATCTTTATTCCTTGGATTACGTATTTATTTGTAGTTGGTGATACTGAATTAGCTATTTGGATTACTGTGCTATGGCTTGTTGTTGTGCTAGCTCGACAAATGCTTGAACCCAAAATCACTGGTGATTCTTTAGGCGTATCAGCATTTACAATGTTAGCATTTATGATGATTTCCTTATCATTGTTTGGAGTAGCCGGATTGCTTCTCTCACCTATTCTACTTATTTTAATTAAAGCATTACTCGATCAAGGGTATTTAGAACAATGGATTAGAAAACCTATTGGTGAATACGATAAACTAGAAAAAAGTATTGAGAATGAAGAGGATTAACGCGATCTTGTACATTCAATGGATGCTCTAATCAATTAGCTGAATAAATAAGGGACCTATTCAAAAAGTCAGTTTTTCATGACTTCCGAAACGGTCCCTTTATTATTACATTAAACTACTGCTACTATGCGATTTAACGGAAAAGTAACTTTGTTATTCATCCTTTCACCTTCGCATTAGCGGAGAGAACAATATTATTTTTGCTCCGCAACAATATCCATAATTCCGCGAAATATTTTCATAGCTTGATTTCGCGAACCACTAGGCTGCTCTTGTACAAGCACCGATAGTGCATACTTTGGCTGTTCAGTCGGTCCATAGCCGATAAACCATTGATCATTATGCCCTGTATGTTTGCCGCTTAATTGTGCAGTACCTGATTTCCCTGCTACATGCCATTTTCCGTTAGCTATCGACATTCCCGTTCCTTGCTGAACGACTTCTTGCATGTAATGCAAAATCTTTTCAGCAGTTGCTGGATGAATATTGTATTTATTTTCATGCCCTAGATGAACTGGCAGCTGTGCTAATGCTTGACCGTCAGCATAGTTTATTTGTGACACAATTCTATTCTCGTATTGTCTCCCACGATTAAGTAAGGTTACAACCATATTAGCAGCCTGCAACGGCGTTAGGTGAACATCACGCTGACCAATGCTGGACTGTGCAATGACCCCTCCATCCTTCGTGTTCAAATCATGAAATACAACACCAGTCTCTTCCTCTGATAATAAACGTAGAGGGGATGAAATCGGTGCGTTTCCTTCATCTTGATGCCAGCCTACTTTTTGGACGACGCCAAGTGCTTTTGCCGTTTCATATAGTTGATTAGCTGTTAGCCGTTCTGCTAACGTGGCAAATACAACATTACAAGAGTTAGCGAATGCCTCTTCTAATGTTTGATCGCCATGCCCGCCTTCCTTCCAACAAGATAAGCCGTATTTACCATATTCACCGTTACAATGAAAATGTTCATCATCGTCGACCACCTTATATTCAATAGCAGCGGCTACAGTTACAATTTTATAAATAGAGCCTGGTGAATAAGCTGTAAGTGCATGGTTTCTAAGAACGTGATCATTACCTTTTCGTAATTGCCCAGGTAATAATTGCGGCCTGGATACCATTGCTTTCACATCACCATTGTTAACATCTAGTAATACTACCGCCCCTTCAATAACATGCTGTTCATCCAAATATCGTTCAATTTTATTTTGAAGTTCAAGATCTATCGTCGTAACGATCGTAAGTGGATAATACGGATTCATTGATTCGATACGTCTCGTCCCAATTCCAGCTAATTGATCATATTTGCCATCCAATGTGTATGTTAGATAGGACGGTCCAAGCCCGTGCAAATATCGATCAAGAGAATATTCCAACCCTACTATGCCAACCTTACTGTTTCTGCTCCAATTTGCTAACTGATTGATCTCAGAGCTATATACCTTTTCAGTCCATTCAGGAAACTCAGCAACTGTCCCAATAAAATGTTTTTGTTCATATTGTTTTGGGTAACGATCGCGATATGCAACGATCTCTAGACCATAGAGATGCAGCTCTTGTATGTCGTCCACTTGTTGCTTAGTCAGTCTAACCGGCTCATTAGACATATCTTCTAGAAACGCCGCATTTTCCAATACACGAACGAATTGCTGTAGCTGCTCGGGTGATTTCCCTAAAATGGTAGCTAACTTAGCAAAATGATTAACATCAATTTCTTTCCATGCATGCACTGGATAAAATGCAATTGTATTATATTGTTCACTTGTAATTGATCGTCCATGTTCATCTACGAAATGTCCTCTTCCATCATCAATCATAAGCTTCTTCATTCGTTGATTCACTGCACCTTGCCGCCAATCATAATATTTATACTTACTACCATTTTGTTGAAACATGGTCGTCGTTGGACTAATCTGCAAGTAGATAAGTCGACATGTATACATAAACATTACACTAGTAAATATAATTGCTAACCAGATTGCTCTACGCTGCATTGTTTTATTCTCCACGCTCATCATAATAATTCTAGTATGACTACTTACTATGCAGATTAAACAAGATCAGCATTAGAAAACAGTAAAAAGAGCTAACGACGCGTTAATATCGCATCATTAGCTCTTATATTAATATTAAATTCTGAACTTAGAAATCGAATCCTTCAAACCATTTGATACTGTTTCAAGTTTTCCTGACAAGTCAACCAAGTTTTGACTAATACTTAATTGTTCTGTACTTAGAGATGCGACTTCTTCTGAAGTTGCCGAGGACTGTTGTGCTACTGCACTAACATTATTCATAGAATCACTTAATATTTCTTGTGATTTATTAAGCTCAACAAAGGCATCCGTCACTTGATTCATACTTTGTTTAAATGTATCCATCTGAGCTTG
>DXHF01000217.1 GCA_019113605.1 Candidatus Paenibacillus intestinavium | reverse complement strand
ATCATTGTTAGCTTCTGCTACTGGTTCGGTTGGCTTGGTTGGTTCGGTTGGTTTTGTTGGCTTGGCTGTTTCTGTAGGTTCTGCTTGATTGCCATTCGTACCCTCTTTCTCTGTTGTTGACGGAGATGTTTCATCTACATTTGTATCTTCATTGCCTGGGATTTCTGATGTTATAGGTGCATTAACGTTATTATTATTCTGATTCACATTATTACCTGCTTGCTCACCACACCCACTTAATAACGCAACAATAACCCCTGTCATTACCATATATCTAATTTTCATTATAAATCACTCGCTTTCTGTTAATGAGAAGTAGAATTCTACTCCTTGCTCAGTATTCCTTACCCCATACTGACTACCATGTAACTGTAAAATATGACTAACTATCGCTAGACCTAATCCAGTGCCACCTGACTTGCGATCTCGAGCTTGCTCCAGACGATAAAATTTCTCCCATATATTGATTAATTGTTTTTCTGGGATATGTTCGCCTTCATTATGAATACCAACAACGACATGACCATCATTTTCGTGCTCTACTTTAATATTTATCTCGCTACCAACAGGTGCATGGCGAACAGCATTACTTATTAGATTAATTAGTACTTGCGTAATCCGCTTATAATCAGCTTCTACCAAATATTCATTATTCCGCAAAGGACTAAATGCTAGATGTAAGTTCTTTACTTCTATAATCTTAGAGAACGATTGGCATACATGTTGGATTAGTTCAACGATATTACATTCTCTAAGTTCTAATTGAATCGCTTTTACTTCATACTTAGATAATTCCAACATATCGAGAATTAATTCATTCATTCGATCGCTCTCATTAACAATATGTGTGAGATACTTGTCACTCTTCTCCTTGGCTACGCCATCTTGCAGCCCTTCTGCATAACCTTTGACAATCGCAAGAGGTGTTTTCAATTCATGTGATATATTAGCTACCAACTCTTTTCTGAGCTGTTCAGAGCGTTGCTTTTCCTTCATTTCCGCTTGCAATTGCTCATTCCGTTCTGATAATTGAGTTAACGTAGCTTCAAGATTTGTAGATAGCTCGACTAAGCGAGTAGCTAACTGTCCGAATTCATCTTTGCTACTTAGTGGTGACTTCTCAGAAAATTGAAGCTTAGCTAGTTGCCCTGCAAACCTATTTAACCTTACAAGTGGCTTTGTAATATACCTTGAATAGAAAATCGCTAAAATAAATACAACTATAATGATGATAGGGAATATATAAAGCACATATTTTTTCATCATTTCCACTGCTTCATCAACGGGTTGTAGCGATGTCATAAGCAGTACGTATTGCTGCTCATCTGATACCTTCTGTAACGAAGTCACATATTCAACACCACTCCACGGATCATTCCATACGTTCGTTACTTGTTCTTCATACGCCCAATGAATATTCGCCCACTCTTCCGATAACATCCAATCTTGAATCATCTGCTTCACTAGAAGATCTTGATACATTGGATTGTACGATCGTTGCTCTGGTATTTGCATGTCGATTATGGTCCCTTGTTCTCGCACTAAACCCCGTTCGAGAGGACCGCCATCCGATAGCAATTGTACAGGATGCATAATGCTATCTTGTTCATCCATGTAAATCCCATCTACCGTAATCGTATTACCTAAATGAAGTCCAACAGGTAGCTGATCGAAAGTCATTCCTGCCATTGGAAGTATTATCGTAATGGAACGTTGCTGCAGCTGCATTACAATATAATAAGGATCGTATTCACGCAGTTGAAACTGACTATCTAATATTGCAATACTGGCATCATACTCATTCATATAGTGACCAAGCATTTGCGATACAGCTTGATGATTGGTAGATACTTTCTCATAACCTTCTGCAAAACTAGATGCTTGCCTTTGCAATTCAGAAAGCTTCATATTGCGATAGAACTTTTCGAAAAACATACTCTCCATAATCATCACGACCGCGAACAACAAAATAATCATAATAGAAGTAATCATATACAATTTGAATACGACCGAATGTCTCCTCATAGTAGCGGATCGAATTTATAGCCTGATCGAATGACGGTTACTATGAATCGTCCTTCCGCTCCTAGTTTGGCTCTTAATTTCTTAATATGGGTATCAACCGCACGATCATCACCTTCATAGTCATAGCCCCAAACTGTATTCAAAATAAAAAGACGAGATAACACTTTTCCACTATGTTTCGTTAATAGTAATAATAGTTCGTACTCCTTAGGGGATAGATTAACGACCTCATCGGTTATCTTCACTTCATGAGAATTTCGATGGATGGTCAGCTCTCCAAATACTAACACTTCACCTTCATTACCAACTGTACCTTCTGTTCGTTTCAATAAGGCATTCGCTCTAGCAACTAATACGCGAGGACTGAATGGCTTCGTGACATATTCATCTGCACCTAACTCATATCCCAGCACTTGATCATCATCCTCTGCCTTTGCTGTAATCATAATAATTGGCACATCAGAATTTCTACGAATGCTGCGGCAAACTCCGAAGCCATCAAGCTTGGGCATCATAATATCAAGAATAATAAGATCAATCGTATATTCTTCGAATTTTTCAAGTGCGATTAGCCCATTGTCAGCTTCAATGACATCCCAATGCTCAGCAATAAAATAATCCGCAACAATCTCTCGCATATGAATATCGTCTTCAACAAGTAATAGTTTTCGTCTCATTGACGCTCACTCCAAGTCTTATCTTCTATCGTGTATATGAGTATTGTATATTTTGTCCAAAACTATACCAACCTTAATTACACAATATTTACATTCACATTGTACCACCTCATTTTGCTTCATATCGTTATTATAAGGAGTTCATGTGTACTTCATGTGTATAAACGGTATAAATGAGAACTGCCCTTCAAGGTAGATACCTTAAAGAGCAGTTATTCAAATGTTTATAACTAATTCATATCTACTTGATGGGACAGTGATTTACTACTTATTTCAGCTTGGAGCATGTGAAGGAATGATTCGATACTATGAGAATACGACTTTTTCCCACCAAAATGTCGAACACTTACTGTATTTTTTTTCATTTCTTCATCACCAACAACAATGATATAAGGTACTTTCTTCAACTGCGCATCACGTATCTTATAACCTAACTTCTCTTCGCGAGTATCAAGCTCAATTCTAATTCCTGCCTGTCTAAATTGATCATATACTTGCTCTGCATAGGACATATGGATATTGTTCGACACTGCGACTATTTCCACCTGAACTGGAGCGAGCCATAATGGAAATAGTCCGCCGTAATGTTCGATGAGTATACCTAAGAATCGATCGATGGAACCAAATACAGCACGATGAATAACTACCGGTCGTTGTTTTTCGTTATGCCCATCCATGTAGTTCAATTCAAATTTCTCTGGCATTTGGAAATCAAGTTGCACTGTAGCACATTGATGACTGCGAGCAATGGCATCTTTAATATGAATATCTATTTTGGGACCATAGAATGCCCCATCCCCAGCATTGATAGTATAAGGAAATCCTAGATCATCTAAGACATTCATTAAAGCTGCCTCTGCATAATCCCATACTTCATCGCTCCCCATATATTTCTCAGGGCGAGTCGAAACTTCGATTGAAAATTCAAATCCAAATACATCATACATATGCTTGATAAGTTTCAGTGTTAATCCGATCTCTTGCTCAATCTGATCCTTTCTTACAAAAATATGGGCATCATCTTGGCAGAATGTTCTTACTCTTAACAATCCATTCAACGCACCGCTAAATTCGTGACGATGAACTTGACCAAATTCAGCCATTCGGATTGGTAAATCTCGATAAGATCGAAGCTTTTCTTTGAAAATCAACATATGTCCCGGACAATTCATCGGTTTTAGTGCAAATTGTTGATTGTCTACTTCAGTAAAATACATATTATCTTTATAGTGATCCCAATGTCCGGAACGTTCCCATAATCGCTTGTTCATCATTAAAGGTGTTCTTACTTCCTGATAGTCATATAAATGTTGAAGCTGACGAAGAAATCCTTCTAACTCATTACGAATGATTTGACCATTAGCCAAATAAAAAGGCATTCCTGGAGCTTCCTCAGAAAACATAAACAATTCTAACTCCTGCCCTAATTTGCGATGATTACGCTTTTGGGCCTCTTCCATCTGATGAAAATACTCTTTCATTTTCTGATTGGATTCAAAAGCAACGCCGTATATCCGTTGAAGCATTTGATTGTCACTATTTCCTCGCCAATATGCTCCCGATACAGAAGTTAACTTGAACGATTTAATATAGCCTGTTGACGGTACATGTGGGCCTCTGCAAAGATCAATATAATCATCTTGACGATAGATTGAAATTACATCTTCGCTTGGAATATCCTGTAGTAGCTCTAGCTTTAATGGATCCTCTGCAAATAGTTCTAGTGCACGTTCATATGAAATCTCTTCTCTCATCATTGCATAATTAGAATTGATAATTCGTTTCATTTCCTTCTCGATATTCTCTAATTGATCTATCGAGATCGATTCAGCTACATCAACATCATAATAAAAACCATTTTCAATAACTGGGCCAACGCCAAAGTTAACATTGCCATATAGATTTTTCACTGCTTGAGCCAATACATGTGCTGCTGAATGACGCATTACTTCTAGCCCTTCAGGTGTGTGGATATCATAAAATTTAATAGTGGACGATTGTTCAATACGCATATTCATATCTACTAATACGTCGTTCACCTTTGCTACGACGGCATTTTTCTTCAAACTTGAAGATACAGATTGGGCGATTTGCATTGCAGTAATACCTCTCTCATTCTGCTGCTCCCGTCCATTTGGGAAAATGATTGAAATTGGGTGGTGTTCCATTAACCTCGACTCCTTAAATTTATTGTAAAACAAAAAAACACACGCATCCCTGCTAGCAGGGACGAGCGTGTGTTAGACCCGTGGTTCCACCCATATTCTCAATACACTTTTCCCGTGTATCGACTTATGATCGCCTTATCGCAGCGTCTACGGTATAAGTTACTTTACATTCACTTATACTGCTCCAAGGTGGTAAATACTTCGACTGCATTAGAAGACTCTCACCATCGTCTTCCTCTCTGAAAATCGTCCTTAAGTATTCGTATCCTTTTCTTAGCCTTAAAAATATCCAAATAAAAAACACACGCATCCCTAAAAAAGGGACGAGCGTGTGTTAGACTCGTGGTTCCACCCATATTCTCGATACAAATGAATTCACTTGTATCGACTCATGATCGCTTTATCGCAGCGTCTACGGTATAAGTTACTTTACATTCACTTATACTGCTCCAAGGTGGTAAATACTTTGACTGCATTAGAAGACTCTCACCAATGTCTCCCTCTCTGAAAATCGTACTTAAGTATTCATATCCTTATCTTAGCCTTTTCATATTGTTATAAATTATAATAAATTGCTTCATATTAGTCAAGTGACAAGTTACAGTGACATTTTCACAGACGATTGACAACGACAAATTACATTTACTGGAATCAAATTTCCAATCGACCACCCACGTCGATATAAAAAACCGCTAAAATAATAATCATTTTAGCGGTTTTCTATAATTTGAAGTATTACTTCGTTGATCGGATCATTATCATTTTATCGTCCGTTTAGTGTGATCAACGTATGTGTACCCATGATTGCTCTCAACAATTTCCTTTTATAAACAACGAATAATAGTATATACAATGGCAAAAGTAATTAGGGCAGCAGCAAGGGAAATTAAGCGAATCCATTTTCTATTGTACATGAATTCAAGTCACCTCTTTCACATCATGCTGAAACATCTTGATGTATTAATATATTAAGCAAACAGCATTTTGTAAACACTTTTCAAGAAATTATTTTAACGCGACTAATCTCCACAAAAAAAAGGCATTACCACGAATATCTCTTAATCGAAATATTCAATGATAATGCCTCGTCCATCATTCACAGTTAGTGAAAATGTAATACTTATTAAGTTAGAACTACCATTATGGTTCTCTTACGATCTCCACATAACCCGATTGGCTGTCCCATAGTATTTCTCCGCCAAGAGCAGTTGCTAAAGCTCGAGCTGGTGCGTAAGTAGTTCCATCAATAACTACAACTGGTGTTGGCCACTGTACAGTCGTACCGTTAATGATTGCTTTGTCACTACCAACTTGTAGCTTAATCGTTGCCTCTGTAGCTTTATCGTAGATCTGAATTTGCTCTGTTCCTTTATCAAATCTAATATTTCCACCAAATTCTTCAATGATCTCTCTAACAGGGATCATTCCATAATTATCTTTATTAACAAATGCAGCATAGTATCCTGGTTCATCAATATAGTTCCAGTACGTTTGCTTGGAAATATGCAGTTTATTTTTCAATAAATCATAGGCAACTGAATCTTCATCAAAGTAATTAACGATTTCAAAACCTTTCAAATAATCAAAAGACTCTAATTTCACTTCTAGACCAGATGCTACAGGTACTTCTGCAGAAACCTTTCCATTAATATTCCAAGCTTCACTTTCCGAAGTAATGCTTAATCCTTCAAAAATAGAAGTTTCAAGCTCTTCCTTCAAAGCATCACTTACTACATAATTCAATGAATAAGCTTGCTTGCGAATATCTAGGTTTGAATCGATATACATATCGAATTTAATCTCTAATGAATCATCCAAAAATAATTCAAGCATTTCTTTATCTTCTGTTTCTATTTCATTCATTGAAGTCTTCATCTCTTCTAGAGAAGTAACAATTAATGTAACAGCTTCATCGATAAGAGCTTGCTTATCAGCTTCCGTAATGATTCTTTCTTCGAATTCTCCATCATTGAAAATAGCAAGATATTCAACCAGTTCAGGGTCATCCTTAAATAAATTCATTACTTCGCTAAGTAATTTTTCTAGTCCTGCACGATCATCAAGTAGCGCGTTCGTAATTTTTTTGAACCAATCCCATAGCTCCATACCTTTTAATTCGCCATGAATTTTCATTAATTTCGTTGCTTCACCATTAATATCCTCTGTTACGGCCGTCGCAGACATCCGTTCAAAATTAGGAAGTTTTTGAATACTGAAGTCGGTAATAAGTTCGCTTGCAGATTGCACAGCAGCAATAAGTTTCTCATCTTCAATCGCAATTTCCATAACATTGTCTTCATCTTCAGCTGCTATCCCGTATTCAGTGTACATATAGTCATTCATTAATCTCTCACTAGTTTCACCTGTAAGATCGAAAGTGAATGAGCGAGTAGCACCTTCTAGTGAAATGATAAGTAATGTTTCTGACATTTTCATATCAAATTTAATTTCTGATAGATCACCTAAAGTTAGATGCCCCTTCAAAGAAATATTATTTTGATCCTGCATTTTCATATCGGTAATCGATACTTTTACATTAGATATTAAACGTAAAATAGAAATAAGTTCCTCATCTTCAGCAAAAATCTCATCATTAATCAACGCTTCTTCATTTAAATTCAACTTAAACTCCATAGAAGAATTACCTTCTGATGACGTTACTTTAAGCGTCTTTTTCAATGCTTCATTAATGTCTACTCCACCAATAGCTTGGCAACCAGCTAAAATCACAATGCTACAAATTAAAACTAACGCTACTAATCTCTTAACACTTTTTAGTTTCTGCATTAACTTATTTTCCTCCTAAGTAGGTTGGTAAAATTTAGTGTACCATTAATAATATTACTATTAGGTTGGAAATATGTAAACTATTTAATAGATTAATAATCTACTATTCATTCAAAAGTTATGCTCGAACATAAGCAAGTAGCATGTCTTTCAATAGTTTTTGCTGAATATGAGGCTGTATATCGTCATCAAGATAAGTAATTTCAGATTTCAGTACAATATTATTACCGAATATACCGTAAGCATTGATAACCGTCATAATCGACTCTTTAATAGGGATATCTTGTCGCAAGGAACCATCTTTCTCTCCATCTACAATAATCGGAGTAATCATATCTGAAATTTTCTTCTGTGTTTCAATATACTCTTCGATATTAGATAATGGTTCTTTGGAAAAGGCGGCGTAGCTTTCAAACGCTTCTCTGAACTTTGCCGAATTATGTCTTGTTTCTGTTTGATTTTCTAGTAAACAATTTAATATATCTTCCAAACGCTCAAACGCAGATTTCGGCAACAGTGCGATTTGTTGAAAAACTGGTATCGTTCGTTCTAAGTTTTGAATGGCTACTGCTACGATCAATTTATCTTTTTTGGGGAAATAGCGAAATAAAGTGGCTACTCCGATCTTTTCAGCATTAGCTATATCTTGCATTTGAACACTATCAAGCCCATATTCTAGAAATAATTGTTCAGCTGTGGACACGATACTTTTATAGCGAGCGTTTTTATTCTGTTCGCGAACCCCTTGTGACATTGTCATTCCCCTTCCCATCTAATTAGCATCTTTTATTTGCAATGTTATCACATAAGGACTAAAATAAAAATATGATAGTCAGACTATCAAAATTTAATTGTGGGGTGAATCAGATGAGATTAGATCAAAAGGTTGCTGTCATCACTGGTGCAGGTAGTGGAATGGGTGCGTCCGAAGCGATATTATTTGCCAAAGAAGGCGCTAAAGTTATTTTGACTGATATTAATTTAGAAGCTGTAGAAGCTGTTGCAGCACAAATCGTCGCTGCAGGTGGCGAAGCTATAGCAGTTAAACATAATGTTGCATCAAAAGAAGATTGGACTCATGTATATAGTGTAACAATTGAAGCATACGGCAAACTAGATATATTAGTTAACAATGCCGGTATTTCATTAGCAACACCATTCGAGGAGCAAACAGAGGAGCATTGGGCACGTACTTATGCTATTAACGTCAATAGTGTGATGTATGGTATGCAACAAGCTATCCCGCTTATGGAACAAAACAAGGGTGGATCTATTGTAAATATTGCTTCCATTTCTGCATTAAGTGGTATGGCTGGTGCCGGTGCTTATACAGCTTCTAAAGGTGCTGTACGTTCTATTTCCAAGGCAGCTGCTGTTGATTATGGTAAAAAGAATATTCGTGTTAACTCCGTATACCCTGGTTATATCGTAACGCCAATGAGCGCACCACATATGGAGCAATATAAAGAGCATTTCTTAGCAAAAATTGCTTTGCCTGAGCTTGGTAAAGCAGAAGAAGTTGCCGCTGCAGTTCTTTTCCTTGCCTCAGATGAAGCTAATCATATTACTGGGGTTGAGTTACCAGTAGACGGTGGAGTAACAGCCAAGTAAGTAGGGTAGTTTAAAAAGCGGACTTTGATAACGATGCGTATGCTGACGTAGATTATTCGACGTCGCATTTGAAACGAACTTGGAAAGTAAAACCTATGCTTCCGGCGTATGTTTCTTGCAGAAACATTGTAGGATCGCATGTACCAATTACGTACATTTGCGCTTCCGCCTTTCTCAAGTAGCGTCTCAACTGCTCGATTCTGAAAGTCCGCTTTTTGAACCTTTATTGGAAGAGGAAGTTCAAAACTAACATGGCTTAACGGCCACCACCAGAAAATGAGTCTTTCTGGGAAGACACTGTATAAAAGCGGACTTTAAACCTTCATTAGAAGCTACGGGCATTTGACCGCTCGTGTACTCGTGCCGTACACATTGCTGGGATTGGCTTTAGTCTCGCATTGTTTCTTCATAGCTTAGTACAATATTGGACAGCTGTGGTGTATTCTTTCCTCGCTCAGTGTATAGACCAAGACTATACTGAATTCTATCAAATTTATTAGTGATGATTTGACCATTCGTAACCTCCTGCCAACTATCCCATGAATGACTACCTATTGATCTTGTTCGGACCCATGCCTTCACTGCAGTATGATCAAGAATGACTTCGCTCCAACTTAAAGTTGCCATTCTCCCTTCGTTTACTTCGATGATCTCTGATTGTATAAATCCATGTGGAATATAGGGCCGAAATACTTTTTGTGAGTAGGATAGCTGTCCCGTAAGCTCAGCACCATTCAAATAATTAGATGGAATGAATTGCGAATTCATCGTGTTTGCTTCATCTACCGTTGCATAAAATTTAATCGTTTCTGACGTTAAATCTCCAAGCACTTGTTTCGAAATGCGATATTCAATCTCATCGCCCGCTGAATTGATAACATAATCAACATCTTGCTCTCCTAACCATTTCCAGCCATCGTTACTATGCTGATCTGTGAAGCTTTCATCCCATTTATACAATCCTCCATTAGACACTTTATACGTTACAGCAATATCCTCCGAATTCCACCATGAACCTTTGAAGCCATTTAATAGCTGCCCATCCGAGTCAATATATATATTGTAGAAATATTGCGGAACACCGTTGACATCTGGATCAAAATTAATGTGACCAGCAACTTTTAATTTGATATATAAATATTGGCGATCATCGGTCATCGATAAGCTAGTTATAGTGGCATCTCCAACTACATCAGGATTCATATAGAGCTGATCGCCATTACTCCAATCCGTCATTTCTCCATCAATCGTAATCACATCATCGAAGTAGTAACTACCCTGATTTCTAGCTAATGTTGCTGTATGAGAGGCTTTATCTATCGTTGCAGTACTGCCTGTAAAATAAGCTGTCGTAATCTTTCCGCTTTGCTCCTGACGCAGTAACATTCCTAGTGGTTCACTGAGAATATCATAATACTTTACCGTTTGCATCGATGGATGCGCATAGCTCCACCCATATAGCTCATGAACAGCATTGTTTAGGAACGTATAGTTAATTCTTGCTTGATCGTCCAGCTCACCATAGCTCTGAGTTATTGTTTTGATCGTTGAAGGACTACTAGCATTTTTCTGCTCTATATAGTCAAGCTGACTATTATTGAAATTCCACATGTATGAATTCGTATCTGCTGCACCATTGGCACGTTCCATATCCCAGTACGGATAATTGTAATTAAACTTTAATAGTACCTGTTCCATACTTAATTGATTGGCCCCGTTAAATTCAAATCTTAACTTCAAATATTTCGATTGTTTCCCGATACCGATCCAGCTATCAGCTTCGCTCGTCCATAGATCTGGAACTTCCGTCCATGTATCGCTGTCAAAAGGTAAGCTGTTACCTATCCACGCTTGGATGAAAACAGTATCATCACTTCCTCCAGTCCCCTTCCATTGTGGATAAATCCAATCGTACTGAGCTCTATTATCTTCCGCTTGTAAAATCCGCTCCATATCCACGACAATTTCCATTGCACCTTGCTCGCCACCAACTACTTTACCATCTTTAATAGTTGTCGTACCTTCAAAGCTCCAATCTGTAAATCTTCTACCATAAGTAGTTTCTCCATCTGCAGAAGCTGTCCGTCCCAATGATATCGAGGAATCCCATACTAATTGATTAGAATTCCAATAGGTAACATAGCTTTCCCATAAATAATAATCGCCAAGCTCAGCAAACGATCTCGTTCCATTAACAACACTTTTCATTTCTAGAGACTTAATATATTCAGTTATCTCTTGAAGTTTCGAGTGGAAAATTTGTTGCTTGCTGGCCTCCTCCTGATATGCAATATTCCAATAAGCAATATCACACTCGTCAAGAAATATACCATCGGCAATCCCCTGCTCCTGCAACGACTTTATAGTTTCTTTTATCGATTGCATATATTGCTCGGAATCTTCAAATCTTGATCCGAAAGGAATATATTGAAAAACTTTAACCCCCTGTTCCCTTACTTTTGTTACACTCTCCAAATTTCTGTCAGAAACGATAATGAAATCATACATTGTATAATCAGTGATCCCGCTATAATTCAATTCTCCATAATAAATGATAAATTGATGCGGCTGAGAATATGTAGTACCTAAGGTCAATGCGGATGAGGATCTTTCTAATATTCCTGCTGTTGTAATATCTATCGATGACATATCAAATTCGTCGGTTTGAATAATCGTCTTGCCTTTATCATTTCCTAGCATACTTTCACATCCGATCAATACAATCACTATTAATAATAGACTCAAAACTGTTTTGAACATTGTATCCTCCTCATCTTCAAAAAGCTCCTTTTAATTTACCATATAATAGAAGATTAAGGAATGAAAAAGCAGAATACATCCATCTTAGATTAGATTAATAATTGAGATTAGCAATTTCGATGAGCGATCATTTTTGCTATAATATAACTATGTCTTATTGAAAGAAAGTAGGGAGCAATATCGTATTTTATATTATCGCAATGGTAGTAGTTTTAATCGATCAGTTTACTAAATATGTCATTCGAGCTTATATCGATATTGACCAAGCCTTTACCTTCTGGGGAATTCCTCTCACACATATTGAAAACAGTGGGATGGCAGGCGGCTTGTTTCCAGGTAACGCACGACTCTTCGGTGTAATAGCGGTTTTATTCGTAGTTGGTGTTCTATATTTTCGAAAGACCGGTGATATGAAAGGTGCTCTAATCGATAGTAGCTTTGGGTTTCTTGTCGGAGGAGCGATCGGCAACGGTATAGATCGACTTCTACATGGCCAAGTGACCGACTTTATTATTCGTAGAAATGGCGTTCTTAATATAGCCGACCATGCGATTGAAATAGGTGCACTATTGCTTATTATGTATGGGATAATTAGTTGGTTCAAAAAACGTGCTTTA
>DXHF01000013.1 GCA_019113605.1 Candidatus Paenibacillus intestinavium | reverse complement strand
CATTAGCGATGGTGTATTGTACAATTTCAATGCGTTCTTCAAACGTTGTTTTACGCCCTTTATTCATATGAGATAGCCCTCTTCCTTTACGAGTAGGTTTCAATTCTATCTCATGATTATACTTGGAAATCCACTTCCTTAAAACACTTCTACTTGAAATGCGATGCTTCTTTGTCGCCCCTTCTACAGAACAATGACCAGATAATACATCATGAACAGCAGCGAGCCTCAATTCCTTTGAGTATGTTTTCCATGTATTTGATTCCTTTAATCCATCTAATCCATCTGCTTTATATTTTCTTATCCATTCATTAACCGTGTGTGGGTTAACACCTATCTGTTTTGCTTCATGTGTTGGATTTGATTTGTACTCTAAGCATCGCTGTACGACATGTAATTTCATTTCAACAGAGGTTGAACTTCTTTTAGACATAGGAAAAACTCCTATCATTGTAGTAGTAGAATTTTTGTTTTTTCTACTGTCTACTATGATGGGAGCATATCAGATTATTTCTCATACGGCTTTTATTTAGTTTTGATCAAATAAATTTTATATTATGTGTAAAATATAGAACTTAATTATAATATATGGACATATTTACCACTTATAATTCGGCAAAGTGTGACAGCGTTTTCAGATGAAGTGCGGTAAGGTGGTTTCAGAAAGAACTATTTGTTCCGAGAGATGTGAAGCGACACAAGGTCGCGGTTTACTTTGAGACTTCGAATACATATATTTGATTAAATTTGACGTCAAGAATAAGTTCAGCAAAATATATGTCTTCATGATGCATAGGTCGATCATTGCTACACAAGTATGAAATCATACGCGGTGATCTATTAGTCATACTAGCGTACTCAGCTTGCGTAAGACCTTTCTTAATTATCCAGTCTCCGAGTAAACACTTTACTCGGATTAATTCCAAATAGTTCTCACCTCTCTAGATTATTTAACTAGATTATACCAATAAAACCGAAGGAGTTGATAGGGTGATAACACATGAAATAATATTTAGATCGAACTTTGAAAATTTGACCCATTTTTATTTGTGGATCAACGCAATTATAGTCGTTAAAGATATTGATGTAACTAGTACAATTAAAATACAATTACCTGATGAAGTTTTTTTTGTGAAATATGATGAGGAAGCAAAAAAGTGGGCGATTCAAAGCGATAACAGTTGCCCACAAAATACCCACAATATTTATCCAAGACTAAGTGAGCAGGTTAAAGATGAGATTCTCAGTGAACATTATGAAAATAATATAGATAGTGAGCCGATCGAAAGAAAATAGAGATCCTAAGTTTAATAAAAACAAAGCCACCCCAATGAGAGTGGCTTATTTCAATATCTATCAGCGTATTACAATATTCAAAACTAAAAAATCATACTCTTAAATCGTCCCCCAAACGTCCCCCGATATTGCAGTTCGTTACATATTATTACTGGTTCTCTTTTATGATTTAGTTGATAACACTGGTTTTTAAATAACGTTACAGGCTATAAATTAGTGTGGTTCCTGTATAGGACGCAAGTACACCAATGGGAATTGGATCAGTATTTGACTCATTACTAATAGAGGAACCCTTAATGCAAAATGCATTGAGGGTTTTTCGTGCGCTTGGCAGCGCAATCGACTAAAGAGTGAAAGTCTCTAATACACCGCAGGGTGGCGGAAGTATATAGCTGACGCATAGTGCCTAGTCCGTGAGGATCGGTGCGGAGGATGCGAAGGCAAAACTCGGAACAGGCGGTAAACCATGTTGGCTGACGTAGCCGGATGACCTTGCGAAAAGTGGGAATGTCCAATACCACCAAAGCTACGTAAGTTATGAGGACTGGATTCGAGGGAAAGTCGGTTGACGTGACCCAAGGAGGTCTTATCGTTCCCACAAGTTGGTAACCCTAGTCCAAGATCGTGAGGATCAAGGCAAGGCTATGGATGGTGAGGAGTCAGATGAAGGGATAGTAGTGACTAAGTTTGCCAGAAAGACCGCAAAGGCAAATGAATGGGTGCATGTCATCCATGCAAGCACCGACTCAAAAGGCGGTGACATATGCGAAGCCCGAAACCGTGGAAGAAGAGAGATGTAGAGAAATCATGTGCCGAACAGGAGCCGAAGAGCTAGGATGTGCGAAGACTCGGGGAATGAACATAAGGAGAAGCCGTTCGGGGCGAGTACTCATAGTAAAGCGGAGATTGCCTAAGGCTACAAACCGCTAAACTAGAAAGGAAGAATAACGAGCATGGAAGATCAGAAGCAAGAACATCACTCTCGTGAAGGGACAGCAAAGCAAGTAGAGCGAAAATGGTACAGCCTAATCGACAAGATATGGGCTAAACCTAACCTAGAGGAAGCCTTCAAAGAGGTCAAACGAAATCGCGGAGCTGCGGGAATCGATCGAATGACCATCAAAGCATTCGAATCGGAGTTGGAACACCATCTAGAAGTGGTTCAACAAGCGTTGAAGAACAAAACGTACCAAGCAAAACCAGTTAGACGTGTCTACATCCCGAAAGGGGATGGCACACAAAGACCTTTAGGTATTCCTACTGTGGGCGACCGGGTTGTGCAAGCAGCAGTAAGACGCATACTAGAACCGATCTATGAAACGAAATTCATGGAATGTAGTTACGGTTTTCGCCCGGGAAGAAGCGCACATATGGCACTTCAGAACATCCGAAAAGATTTAGAAGATGGGTATCGCTATGTCATTGATGCAGACCTGAAATCTTATTTCGACACCATCCCACATGAGAAGTTAATAGGGATGGTAAAGGAAACGGTGGTTGACGGAAGTGTGTTGTCTTTGCTTGAACAATTTCTAAAAGCCGGAGTTATGGATGGCGGAAGTTTCCACCTCAACGACCGGGGGACTCCGCAAGGTGGGGTCATCAGCCCACTATTAGCGAATATTTATCTGCACCCAATGGACAAAGTGATGACGGAACGAGGACATCGACTCACACGCTATGCAGACGACTTTGTGGTTTGTTGTAAAACGCAAAAAGGAGCAGAGCGAGTACTGAAGTCGATCACGAAGCTACTTGAAAAAGGTATGGGATTAATCATCCATCCAGAGAAAACGAAAATCGTGAATAGCAAGAAGGAATCATTTGTCTTCCTTGGGCATGAATTTAAGCCAGGAAAATGGATGGTGCCGTCAGACAAAGCGAAGAAGAAATTCAAGGAGCGAATAAAGTCCATCACAAAAAGAAACCAAACGGTGAACGTAGAAATACTCGTTAAGAAGACGCTGAATCCATACCTACGGGGATGGGGGAACTATTATGGAATGGGGAACGGCAGTGGATGGTTTCAGACCATGGACGCATGGATACGAAGGCGACTCCGCTCCGTTCAACTGCGAAGTTGGAAGAAAATTAGGAAACTCCATCGGGAACTGCGAAGGCGTGGTTGGAAAGGTAAGGAACTTCCTGGATTACGAATGAGAGCCTGGAGAAGCTCCCATTCCACATACGCCCAATACGCCATGCCCAATACATGGCTTGAAGAAATAGGTCTAATTAGTCTACATGCAATCTACAAAGAACTTCATCCCCAGCGGGGATAATCATGGAGGAGCCGTATGCGATGAACCGCACGTACGGATCTGTGAGAGGCCCATGCAAGTGCGCATGGGCCTACTCGATTTATTATGTGGCTTTGCCATTATTGGCTAAAATAGGAAAAAGGTATGATGGCGGGAGAGGAGTCTTTCCTTTACACTTGATGAGGAGCTTGCACAGGTCAATGCAAGATTGAGATGAGTAGATGAAATTAAGGAGTGTACATTATGAATGAAATAATAGAACAAGAAAATGATTTTGGTTTTGCGAGAGTATACGCGATTGAGTTGCTGTACAAAGAAAAACCGTTACTTAATCGCGAATTGCTTTATGCCAAAATGGAGCAATATACTGGAAAAACAGATCAACCGAAAAATGAAGATAACAAGAGCGGCTCACTAGCCGTATGGGAACCTTATGAGCAGCCGGAGCAAGGCGATATGCTTCATTTTTTTCATTTGAATTATATGGTGGAATATTCAGAAGGAGAAATGCCTGCGCAAACAAGTCTTACATGTATGAGCCCGCGCCCGATATCCGACTATGAAGAAGCAGTTCAGCAAAGTTGGCATTGGAATGAAGCAGGACAAACTCTGCAGGAGTGCAGCTACTCGTTGCTGCTTGTTGATATGATGGCATCTGGACTTGAACCGAAGAGAAGATTGGAGCTACATACGAATGCGCTTCGTGCAATTTTGGAAATTGCTCCTTGTGATGCTATTTATTTTAGAGAAAGCAAAAAGTTAGTTGAGCCGTTCATGTTACTGACTGCCGTTGATGCAGCTGAAATTTTGTACGGCGCATTGAACATTCGTTTCTATAATGTTGAAGGTACTGGAAGTGATCGCCAGGAAGGTCTTATGGATTCCGTTGGACTCGCTGCGCTGGGCATTCCTGATGTGCAATGTCATTTCTATGATATGGATACTTCTGAGGTAGCCGACATATTGACAAATTTTGCTTACTATTTGTTTAACCAAGGCGATATTATTACGGATGGTGAAACGTTAGGATTCACTGAGGAGATGCGTTGGCGTTGCGAGCATCAATATGCATTGGCCGAACCACATCGCGTAGTAATTGATCTTGATCCCGGGCAGCCGTACTATGCGGGACGTCAGGGTGGAGCTGACGAATAATCGACCTAACAGGGCGCCTGTTAGCAAGGCGCCCTGTTTACAACTTATTAATTTACTTAGGAATGATGACGACGATGTCTTTTAGCGATTACAAGTACTCTTTGACCAGGTCTAATTCTTAAAACTTTAGTTCTTCTTGCTACACCCATAGGAGTCACCTCCTTTATCAGATAAAATCATTATATGTAAATTCATTTAATTTGATCTAGACGGATATAACCATTTGAAGTTAATCGATTAAGTATAGTTTATCATCCTTATTCTATTGCTATTTGATGGTCAGATTGTATCGAATGAATCGTCACTACTTCAAATTTCAAAAGAGGGGGGGAATGATATTCCCCTACCGACTGATTAAAAGAAAAAAGGGAGTAAAAATAGTGCTCCGATAGTTGAAAGTGGAATTCGGCGCTGGAAAAATCTGCGTCTAGGAAAAAAGCCTGGATGAAAACCAAATTGTCTATAGGAAGATTCGTATTCTTGGAAACCATTCATTCGGTCTGCCATTTCATTTGTCGGAATTGCAAGGGTAACATAATCTTGATCGACATGTGCAATAAACCCGTCATATGAATGACCATCTGCCGTTTGAATACCGACATATTTATTCATGCAACTCCAACAAATTTCTTCATAACCGTTACTATCCATTGTTAGCCTCCTTAGTATCTGACTCACAATAGTCTATGGTCTAGAGATTATAATGCACATGACATTCGCCTATAAATTCCAAAAAAATTTAAAGTAAGTAAAGCAAGCATAAATAATAAGTAAATTCAGCATTGTATGATAATAAAAAAACTAAGGCTTGGAGTTCAAGCCTTAGTTGCATATAACTCATCTAGAGTAACGAGTGTGAATCCTTTATCCTGTAAATCTTGAATAATATATGGGAGTAGTTCGACCGTATTGCTAATATGCTTACCGCCAAATGAATGCATTAGAATGATGCTATCTGGCTTTGTATCATCATTAATCATTTTCCTCATTTCTTTAACCGATGTCCCAGCCCAGTCTCGAGTGTCTATATTCCATCCCACGAAGCTTCTACTATCGTTCTTCATAGCATCTCTAACTACATCATTAACTGCTCCATAAGGCGCTCTAATCCAGTCTGGCTTAAAACCAATAACATCTTGTATTAACTTATCTGTCTGTTCTATTTGTGCGAGGATCTCTTTATTAGTAAGCTTAGTCAAATCTTTATGAGCATAAGAATGATTGCCTATAGTATGCCCTTCATCCACAATTCGTTGAAGAACAGAGCCGAGCTTTTCTACTTGCGTTCCAACAACGAAGAAAGTAGCTTTTACATTATATTGTTTTAATATATCTAAAATTGCAGGGGTATACTTTGTATCCGGACCATCATCAAATGTTAGCGCGACATATTTTTTAGTTGCAACATCTGGATCAGATGGTTGAATCGGTTGTTCGGTAGATTCGGGTTCAGTAACTGTTGGAAGCTCTGTTGGTGCTGGTACAGTAGCGGTAGGTACATTTGTTGTTTCTGGTTCTGTACTGTTATGTTCTTGTTCAGGTAATTCTGTATTCGCTGGTAACTCCACGTTTTCAGGTGTAGATTCAGGCGATATTGTAGGTATTGGTGATGTAACTGGATCTGTAGAAATATTACTGTTTTCATCGTTGTCATTGTCGGGCAATTGTACAGAAGGTAGATCATTATCGTTAGATTCTGGCTGTTTATTCGATGTAATGTCCGACGTTTGACCTGAATGAATAGATTCTGTTAACGCTGAAGACTGTGAGAATAATGGTAAAATAAAATGTTGAACAGCTTTCGATTGGATACTGAAAAAGGGAATGATTATTGCAATAAATAATATTAGTGCGAAAAGTCGTCGTCGTTTTCTTTTTTTCTTCTGCTTGATTATAACCATTCTTGTTTTCGTTGATTGATCAGGGATGTACATGACTTCACGCCTTTCATAAAAACACAGAGAAGTATGCTTTAACTTATTAGGAATGGGCTAAATATTCAGTGTGTTGTTCTCTTATATACTAAACGTACGAGGGAGCAATAAAGTTTGCAAATGATAGAAAAAAAAGAGTCTTACATCGCAATGATGTAAGACTCTCTTAGAAATCAAGTCATAGTTTGTAAATTATCAGGAAATTTCAATAGTTTCTACTAGACTTCGCAAGCTATTCCATCACCGTCACGATCTAATTTCTTAGAGTAGCCAGGATCACCCTTCATAATTGGGGCAGCACCTGCCTCACGAACTTCTGTACAGTTTTTGTATACAATATTCGATGGAGTAGTTGTCGTGTCACTATCTGAATCCGTAGAATGTTGCTTGTCGGGAATCGATGTAGGTATAAGATCCTCATCAATATGAATTTGATCCGTAGAATTTTTGCCAAATAGATTTTTTGGTTTCGTTACAATAAATAATACTTTCTCGCCATTGTCATAAGCAGATAATTGATGGCCGACCCAACTGCCAGCCCCTCGATTATCACTTGGATCGATATATGCCACACTAGCGCCTTCGCCACCTTCTGCACACATTGCCATTGGCCACTCATCGCGATCATAGCCTTTCATAGTGTCAATGCCTGCCAAAGATTTTTTACGGTTTTCATCTGCTCCTTCGCGATTGATCGTACACACATCTGAATGACCATTTTCTATTGCGCTGTAAATATGGAGTGCGGTTTCAGGGTAGCTATCGCTAGGGAATTCGAGAACATAATCATAATCATCGGGGTCCGTTTGTATAGTAGTTACTGGTGTTACGCTGGGCGATGGAGTAGCAACATTGTTCTCAGGTTCGACAACGGGAGCTGTAATATCCGTGCCGCAAGCAGCTAACAATAACATAAGCAAAAGGGAACATAACATAAACCATTTTTTCAAAATACTCACTCCTAAAACTTTTCATAGCATCTCGATGTTCTTCATTGAACAATGAAAAGTTACATCGAAAGCATAAGCTAACTTTTCATAGCATCTCGATGTTCTTCATTGAACAATGAAAAGTTACATCGAAAGCAAAAGCTAACTTTTCATAGCATCTCGATGTTCTTCATTGAACAATGAAAAGTTACATCGAAAGCAAAAGCTAACTTTTCATAGCATCTCGATGTTCTTCATTGGAAAATGAAAAGTTACATCGAAAGCAAAAGCTAAAACTTTTCATAGCTTCAATTCCACAAAAATAGACCATCAGTTACGTAGTAACTGATGGTCTATTAAAGTAAGCATATGATGAGAATTAGATAATCAATGCATATCACGGAATAATCCGATTACTTTACCAAGTATAGTTACGTTTTGCAATCGGATTGGCTCCATTGAAGAATTTTCTGGTTGCAATCTAATATGATCTTTTTCGCGATAGAATGTTTTGACGGTAGCTTCATCATCTTCAGTCATGGCAACAACGATATCACCATTGTTAGCTGTTTGTTGTTGTCTAACGATAACGAAATCTCCATTATGTATTCCTGCTTCAATCATGCTCTCACCAACAACGTTTAGAATAAACACATTATTATCTCCGACAAAATTAGTAGATAAAGGGAAATAATCTTCAATGTTCTCTGTAGCGGTAATCGGTATACCAGCAGTAACTTTACCTATAACTGGAATATGCTTAACTGGGAAAGGAATGATATTACTATCTTCTTCAACTATATCCTGATCTAAAATTTCAATCGCTCGAGGTTTAGTTGGGTCACGACGAATAAATCCTTTTTTCTCTAGGCGATCTAAATGACCATGAACCGTAGAGCTTGATAATAATCCAACTGCTTCCGCAATTTCACGAACAGATGGTGGATAACCTTTATCTTTAACTTCTTGCTTAATAAAATCTAATATAGATAGCTGTCGCTTAGATATTTGTTTCATATAGATCATCTCCACATTTTATTAGGGAAATTATAACATAGAACTCGAGTTCGCACAAACATAAGTTCTCAAGAATGTACGTTCGTATATTTTGTCGAAATTCGTTGACACGGAACGTCTGTTCGTGTATTCTAAAAACAGAACAAACGTTTGGGGGATGATTTTCATGTCAACGTATAATCCATATGCATATCGCAGTTATATAAGTTCAAGTAACACTAAGAAAGAAACTCAAGTACATAAGCAGTCTGTTCGGTTTTCTTTATCCAAGGTATCTATGAATAGTAAAGGGATGTTTATACTTGCGTTAACTGTACTTATTGTAATGAGTTTATTTATGTTCAGTGCAACAGCTTCGACTACAAATGGTGATTCACTGATGGATGGCGAAACGATTGTCGCTGTAGGTGCTGGCGATACACTTTGGGATATTGCGAAGCATCATTATAGTAATACATCAGATATTAGCTATATTGTATATCTTATTAAAGATCGTAATCAGTTAGAGAGTGCGACTATTACTCCTGGTCAGCAATTAATATTACCTTCATTATAACGATTTTGTATATTAGTCTGTAAAGTTCATCGATTGGTGATGCAACTTTACAGACTTTTTTGTTATAATGAAAGTATTGTTCTAAAATCAAGAAATATGTGAAGTTGCATCTCCTTGAAATTCATGTCAACATAATGGGATTGCTAGCTAGAAGGGAGTGGAAGAAATGGATATTGAGAAATTAATTGTTCGTATTAACGAGCTGTCACGTAAAAATAAGTCAGAAGGTTTAACAGCTGATGAAACAAAGGAACGTGAAGAATTACGTAAAAAATATCTTATCAACTTTAGATCTAATATGAGACAACAACTTGATAATATTGAGATAGTTGATGATGATGATCAAGGTGACAATAAAACTGTATTAAACTAAATATTCATCGAATGAGTTCAGAGGGGGATTTATATTGTCACGTTCTTGGGAGAGAAAAGTTCGTAAAAACATGGCTACTGTTAATAAAGCACGCAAAAAAACAGGTGCTGGAAATTTAGTTATGAATGTTGAGAAGAAACAAGAAGTTCGCTTTACTGGTCGGAATTACATTTTACCTGCCGTGCTTATTCTCTTTATTGGAATGTACAATTTTTTAATGCTAATGGATCCTACATTTAAATTCAATACGATGTATTGGATAACGATTGTGAGTTACTTCTTGCTTGCAGCATTGTTCTATTTCCGCAAACCATACTTAACCATCGGAAAAGACTATGTTCAATCTCGCAGAATGCTAGGGGACAAGCAGTTATTTGCTGGAGCTATTAAAGAAATTAAAATCCAAAGTGGTTATGTTATTATCGTTCCGAACCATGGTAGTAGCTGGACTTATTCTAAGCTGTTTAATCGCTTCCCATTGCAAGATATGTCGGTAGCATTAAAGAAATTTGCTGAGAAACATGAGATTACATTTACAGAGTAGATTGACTAGCTGAATAGTATAACGATTAAGGGGAGAAACCGACGTGAAGAAGGCAGTACTTTTTGATTTGGATGATACGTTACTATGGGATGATCGCAGTGTGAAAGAAGCATTTCGTGTTACATGTGAATTTGCCCAAGCAGAAACTGGAGTTGATCCAGAGGCGCTAGAACAATCCGTTCGCCAAGAAGCTAGAGCGATCTATGAAGCTTTTGAAGCTTTCCCTTTCACAAAAATGATCGGGATTAATCCATTTGAAGGACTTTGGGCTCGATTTGCTGAAGGAGAACAGCAGGAATTCCGTCAACTTCAACAGTTTGTACCTTCCTATCGTACGGATGCTTGGACGAAGGGACTAGCATCACTTGGAATTGATAATGCAGAACTAGGTGAGAAACTAGGCGAAATGTTCCCAGCCGAGCGTAGAAGTCGTCCTATCGTCTATGAAGAAACGTTTGCAGTATTAGATCAATTGAAGGATCAATATAAATTATTACTTCTAACGAATGGTTCGCCGGATTTACAACGTGAAAAGCTGGCAGGTGTTCCGCAGCTTATTCCTTATTTCGATCATATTATTATTTCTGGTGAATTTGGCGAAGGCAAACCTAGAGCTACGATATTCCAGCATGCATTGAGCCGTTTGGAACTTGAAGCAGAAGACTGCATAATGGTGGGAGACAAATTAACTACGGATATTCTCGGTGCGAATACAGTTGGAATGACTTCTGTCTGGATTAATCGCCACGGCATAGATCGCAATGATGATATTATTCCTACACATACAATTACTAGCTTGAATGACTTATTTGAATTATTAACTTGATTACTTAATCGAAAAAGCATCTGATGTACACAAATGTGTAGGTCAGATGCTTTTTTTTGTTAACTTTATTAGCTAACGTATTCAATGTTTGCGTCGTTTTCTAGCTTTACAAAATATATTATTATTTTTGGAACGCAGGATCATCATGAGGATGTGCAATCCAGCCTTCTGTTTCTATAAATAAGCGAATAGCTACGATTTTTTTGTTGTCCATCAATGTGAAGAAATGAGGGATGTTCTCAGGAACAGAAATCAAGTCCCCAGCTTCAAGTTCAACATCGAAGTAACCGACATCTTCAGTACCTTTAATAATAAAGATCCCTTTACCAGCAGTTATCGCACGAACTTCATCTTCAGTATGTGTATGAACGTTCTCGAATTTCTTAAGCAATTCTTCAAGATTCGGAGTACCTTCTGACAATGTAATAACATCCCAAGTTAGATAGCCACGACGAGCAGCAATTTCACGGATTTCATCATCGAATGTAGCAAGAATTTCTTGCTTCTCTTCATCAGTAAGATCGAACTTCTCTTGTAATCCGGCGCGAAGCTTGGAAACATCCCAATGTTCATAGATTACGCCTTGTTGTTCAAGGAACGCGCCTACGTTTTCTTCTCCTTGAATACGTTCGTCTGTATTTCGAATTCTTATCTCAGCCATGTATTATTCCACCTTTTCCAATAGGAATTAAATTCTTATACGTATAATTATAAATGATATTGATGTACTTGTCGATTATTTACCTTTCAACTTTGGTGAATATCTGATAAAATTTGTGGTAGTGATTTTGGGAAGGGTGTATATAATTGTTAATTAGCAATCTTCAAGAAGAACTTCAAAAGAGAATTCTTATATTAGACGGTGCAATGGGAACGATGATTCAGCAGGTTAATTTGACTGAGGATGACTTCGGTGGCGCTGAATTAGATGGCTGTAATGAGATGCTTGTATTAACGAGACCAGATGTTATTCAGTCTATTCATGAGCAATATTTAGCTGCTGGTGCAGATATTATTGAGACGAATACATTTGGCGCTACAAGCGTTGTATTAGCCGATTATGACATTCAAGATAAGGCACGAGAAATTAATTTAGCAGCAGCAAAGCTAGCAAAGGATGCTGCGATCAAATATAGTACGCCAGAAAAACCGCGTTTTGTTGCGGGGGCATTAGGCCCAACAACGAAAACTCTTTCTGTAACGGGAGGGGTTACGTTTGATGCATTAATAGATAGCTATTATGTGCAAACCGTTGCGTTAATCGAGGGCGGCGTAGATGTTATTTTACTTGAAACTTCGCAAGATACACTTAATGTTAAGGCAGCAAGTGTAGGTATTAGACAAGCATTCGAAACAACAGGGATTACATTGCCGCTAATGATCTCGGGAACAATCGAGCCGATGGGAACAACGTTAGCTGGACAAAGTATCGAGTCCTTCTATATTTCTTTAGAGCATTTGAAACCGATATCTATTGGCCTAAACTGTGCGACAGGTCCAGAATTTATGCGTGATCATATTCGTTCATTAAGCGATATTGCTCGTACTGCAGTATCATGTTATCCGAACGCTGGATTACCAGATGAAAATGGTTTATATCATGAAACGCCACAATCGCTAGCTCGCAAAATTGAAGATTTTGCGAAGCAAGGCTGGTTAAATATTGCAGGTGGTTGCTGTGGTAGTACGCCAGCTCATATCGAAGAATTAGCCAAAGTTCTGGCGAGTTATGAGCCTCGTGCACAGACCGGAGATCATTCTGACGCTGTATCAGGGATTGATACTGTATTTATCGAAGCAGATAATCGTCCAATTATGATTGGTGAACGTACGAATATTTCTGGTTCTCGCAAATTCAAACGACTGATCAAAGAAGAAAAGTTCGATGAAGCTTCAGAAATCGCTCGTGCACAAGTGAAAAATGGTGCACATGTCATTGATATCAATCTTCAAGATACTGATATCGACGAAGAGTCTGCCGTGCATAACTTCTTACCGCAAGTAATGAAGAAGATTAAAGCGCCAATTATGATCGATTCAACCTATGATCACATTATTGAATTAGGTCTGAAATACTCTCAAGGTAAAGCGATTATTAATTCCATTAACCTTGAAGATGGTGAAGTTAAATTCGAGGCGATCGTACCATTAATTCATCGTTATGGCGCGGCGGTCGTTATGATTCTTATTGACGAACGTGGACAGGCTATAACGCGTGAAGCGAAGCTAGAAGTTGCAGATCGTGCCTATGATTTGCTAGTGAACAAATACGGAGTGAACGAAGAAGATATTATATTTGACCCGAATATGTTCCCAGTTGGTTCTGGTGATCCGCAATATATTGGTTCAGCGGTCGAGACGCTTGAAGGTATTCGGATGATCAAGGAGAAATATCCACGTACGAAAACGATTCTTGGATTAAGTAACATCTCCTTCGGATTACCTGATGCTGGTCGCGAAGTGTTGAACTCTGTTTACTTGTATCATGCAACGAAATCAGGGCTTGATTATGCGATTGTTAATACGGAAAAGCTAGAGCGTTATGCTTCAATCTCTGCGGAAGAACGTGAATTAGCAGAACAATTAATATATAACACGAATGATGAGACTTTAGCTGCTTTTGTAGCTGCATTCCGTCATAAGAAGGTTGAAAAGGTTGAGAAGCTTTCTAATTTATCTTTAGAAGAGCGTCTATCTTCTTATATCGTTGAGGGCACGAAGGAAGGTCTAATTGTTGACCTTGAATTAGCGCGCGAGAAATATTTGCCACTTGATATTATTAATGGTCCACTTATGGCTGGTATGGCTGAGGTAGGCAGATTATTCAATAACAATGAGCTTATTGTTGCTGAAGTATTGCAAAGTGCAGAAGTGATGAAGGCCTCCGTGACGCATCTTGAGCAATTTATGGAGAAAACCGAATCGGCAACGAAGGGGAAAATCATTCTTGCTACCGTTAAAGGTGATGTACACGATATCGGCAAAAACTTAGTTGAAATTATTCTATCTAATAATGGCTACAAAATTATTAATCTAGGTATTAAAGTACCACCTGATCGCATTATTGAAGCGTACCGTGAAGAAAAGGCGGATGCTATAGGTCTATCGGGCTTATTGGTGAAATCTGCGCAACAGATGATCATTACAGCACAGGATTTACGTGCAGCTGGAATTGAAGCTCCGATTATGGTCGGTGGTGCGGCATTAACTCGCAAATTTACAAGAACACGTATTTTACCAGAATATGAAGGGCTTGTTATTTATGCAAAAGATGCAATGGATGGGCTCGATATTGCTAATAAATTGACGACGCCAGAATTACGTGCTGTCGTTGAAGAAGAATTTGTGCAAATACGCGAGGCGCTTGCAAATGAAGTAGAGACGGAAAAGAAATTACCTACAATGACTAGAGCAGTGAGATCTCATATTTCACAAGATGCACCAGTCTTCATTCCACCAGATACAGATCGTCATATATTGCGTAATATTCCGATCAATCAAGTGTTGCCTTATGTAAACATGCAAATGCTGCTTGGACATCATCTTGGTGTGAAGGGACAAGTCGATAAGCTACTTGAAGCGGGGGATAACAGAACAACTCAGCTGAAGGAAACGGTAGACAGTATTTTTGCTCAAGGAATCGAAGAAGGCTTCTTAGAAGCGAATGGGATGTATCGTTTCTTCCCTGCCCAAGGTTCGGGTAATGATATTATTATTTATGATCCTGAAGACCATAGTAAGGAAATTAAGAGATTTACATTCCCGCGTCAGCAAGTTGAGCCGTATTTATGTCTTGCAGATTTTGTGAAATCGGTTGAAAGCGGCGTGATGGACTATGTAGGATTTATCGTCGTTACTGCTGGTAAAGGAATTACCGATATTTCTGCTGCTTGGAAGGATAAAGGGGATTACTTGAAATCACATGCAGTACAGGCGTGTGCGCTTGAAACGGCAGAAGGTCTTGCTGAGAAAGTTCATCATATGATGCGTGATATTTGGGGTTATCCAGACCCACTTGATATGACGATGAAAAAACGCTTCGGTGCACGTTATCAAGGAATTCGAGTGTCATTCGGTTATCCAGCATGTCCTAATCTTGATGACCAAGGCCCATTATTCGAATTAATGAAGCCTGAGGATATTGGAATATTGCTTACGGAAGAATTTATGATGGAGCCTGAAGCGTCTGTATCTGCGATGGTGTTTGCTCACCCTGAGGCACAGTACTTCAATGTTGAGAAGTCGTAACTCAAAAAGCGGACTTTGATAACGGTGATTATGCTGACGTAGTTTATTCGGCGTCGAAGATGAAGTGAACTTGGAAAGTACGGTTCGCGTGTACGCACTCATGTACACTTGCGCTTCCGTCTTTCTCAAGTAGCACTCCATCTTCTCGGCTTGCGAAAGCCCGCTTTTTGACCTTCTATTTAAAGTTAGTTCAAAAGAGAAATTCAAAAAAAGAAGTTCAAAACAACATATTCGATATCGAATATGAAATACATTTGAAAAAAAACGTCGTGGGTGCAAGCTTCTACGACGTTTTTTTGTGTGCAAAAACTAGTGATGACAGTACAATAACGATACAATTTACCATTGTATTACGAACGTATATTCTGTAGACTAGACTTGTTATAGCAATATGATTATGCGAATAATTTGCAACGGAAAGTTATTGAAATGGTCATTGCATGGAGTAAGGAGTAATGGGGTCAATAACCCGCGACTAAAGTCGCAGGCTAGTAATAGCCTTGATTGACTAGCCTAAGTCTTTACTGACTACGTTGTTTGTGTCATGACACCATAGAATGCTTACTCTAGTTCTATGCAACTGTCGCATGTGATTAAAAGCTCTGAGGGGAAGGAGCGGTGTTGCATGCCTAAAAAGCACCTACAACATTGGCGAAGAGTACCTAACTCGAAGGAGGTAAACGATATGCTCGTTTACGTACTGAACAAACATGGAGAGTCACTAATGCCTTGTAAACCGCAAAAAGCACGTATTCTGCTGGAACAAGGAAAAGCCAACATTGTACAACGAACACCATTTACCATTCAATTACAATACGGATCTAGTGGTTACAAGCAACCTGTCTCCCTTGGTGTTGATGCTGGTACGAAGCACATCGGACTATCAGCGACTACAGAAAAGCAGGTCTTGTTCGAGGCCGAAGTGAAGCTACGTACTGATATTCAAGAACTACTGGCTACTCGCCGAGCTTTGCGAAGTAACCGGCGAAGCAGAAAGACTCGCTACCGCGAGCCGCGATTTTTAAATCGTAAAAAAGATAAAGGGTGGCTCGCTCCATCCCTTCAAAACAAAGTCGATATGCATACAAAGATGATCAGCAAAGTGCATAACTTTCTTCCCATTACGAATGTGACGATTGAAGTAGCACAGTTTGACATTCAAAAGATTAAGAACCCTACGATTTCGGGTGATTTGTATCAACAAGGAGATCAACTAGGCTTTTGGAATGTGAGAGAGTATGTATTCTTTCGTGATCAGCATCTATGCCAGCACTGTGAGGGCAAAACAAAAGACAAGATTTTAAATGTCCATCACATTGAAAGTCGTAAAACAGGCGGAGACAGTCCAGATAATCTACTTACACTGTGTGAAACTTGTCATCGCAAGATCCACGAAGAAGAGAAAGAACATCTATTCACACGTAAAAGTACTACGTTTCGTGATGCCTCTCAAATGAACGTGACGCGATGGTTTATACATCGCCGAGTGAAAGAGTTGTATCCAGACGTCCAATTGACTTATGGATTTCAAACGAAAAACACACATATCAGTAGCAACTTAGAAAAAAGTCACACCATGGATGCTCGGTGTATTAGTGGGAATCCGCATGCAAAGCCATCAAAAAACAGCTATTTGTTTAAACAAGTACGCAAAAATAATCGACAGTTACACAAAATGGCCATCACCAAAGGTGGCTATCGAAAAGCGAATAAAGCAGAACGATTCGTCAAAGGCTTTCAGTTGTTTGATAAAGTCTTTTTTGAAGGAATCGAGTGTATCGTGTTTGGGCGACGACAAACGGGGTATTTTGATCTACGAACTATTGAGGGTACAAGCGTACACAAAAGTGTGAGTTATAAGAAACTGCGAGTAGTAGAGAAGGCCAGTACACTACTTGCCCAAATAACTTAGAGAAGGGAAGTGTCGGCTGGCTCCTCTCACGACTGAAGTCACGAGTTTCCGCCAACCTAAATTTTTATGAACGAGTGGACAGGTAAGGCAAAAGATATGCAAGAATGGCTCCGTGGACTGAAGGATCAAACTGAAATTATGAAAAACGTAACGGAATGGCGCGTTATTCCGCCAAGAGATGCTTTTTCCGTTAGTTTACCAATAGATTTACATCCTGAACTTTATAAAGCGCTGCAAAGTAAAGGGATGACTGAACTATATACACATCAACGAGATGCATTTGAAGCTGCTAATCGTGGTATTGATGTTGTAA
>DXHF01000216.1 GCA_019113605.1 Candidatus Paenibacillus intestinavium | reverse complement strand
CCATATTTCAATAGTGCGATACGTTCGACTCCCATTCCAAAAGCGAAGCCCGTAACTTCATTCGGATCATAGCCACCCATTTCAAGTACACGTGGATGAACCATACCGCAACCAAGAATTTCAAGCCAACCAGTTCCTTTACACATACGGCAACCGTTACCACCGCATTGTGCACATGTTACATCAACTTCGGCACTTGGCTCAGTGAATGGGAAGAAACTTGGACGCAAACGAATTTGTGAATTTTCACCAAACATTTGTTGTGCGAACTGTAGCAAAGTCCCTTTCAAATCGCTCATCCGAATATTTTTACCAACTACTAATCCTTCAATTTGATTAAATTGGAAGGAATGCGTCGCATCGTCATCATCACGGCGGTATACTTTACCCGGGCAAATAATACGGATCGGAGTTTCTCCACGACTTGCTTGCATCGTACGCACCTGTACAGGAGATGTTTGTGTACGCATAAGAATTTCTTCCGTAATATAGAACGTATCTTGCATATCACGAGCAGGATGGTCCTTCGGTAAGTTAAGAGCTTCAAAGTTATAGTAATCAGTCTCAACTTCTGGTCCTTCAGCAACAGAATAACCTAAGCCAATGAAAATATCTTCAATTTCTTGAGCAACTTTGTTCAATGGATGAATCGAGCCTGTTGCTAAATTACGGCCAGGTAACGAAACATCAATCGTTTCCTCACTAAGTCGTTTATTCGTTTCTGCCTGTTGGAAGAAGTGTTGTTTCTCATCCATTACCGACTCAATCGCTGAACGAACATCATTGACCACTTGCCCAATAACAGGTCTTTCTTCGGCACTCAGACCGCCCATACCACGTAATACTTCTGTAAGTGCACCTTTCTTACCAAGATACTTTACACGCAGCTCCTGCAATGCATTAACATGCTCAACATGCTGCAATGCAGCTAGCGCCTCAATGCGCAATGCTTCTAATCTTTCCTTCATTGATCTCGCCTCCATTGTTTTTGTAATACAAAATAAAATTCATAAAAAAATAACTGGATAAATGTTCATAGATCCGACTAATCGCATTATGCGATTCTGTTAACTTTCAAAAAGAAAGTTAACTAGGAGCTTAGCCCCGGAGCATCGCCTACAGCTCTCAGCTTTACTTCGAAGCATTATTCGCTTGTCTCCCGCCAAGAAGATGACATGAAGCTAGTGACGCGAGTAGCGGAGTGTACGTTATTGGTACACGAGCAACACAGCTAGCGATGAATGACATATTTGAAGTCGAATGTACAACGCAGCATAATCATCGTGATCACAAGCGAATCACAAGCGAAAAAACACAAAAAGGTCCTTCCTCCCTATACAGGGACGGAAGAACCGTGGTACCACCCTAATTCAGACATATCGAACATAAAACTTTCGATATACCTCTTAGTCCCTATAACGACGGGTCATCGTGTAGCTCTACTGATTGACATAAGTCAATGTTCAAGTACAAGCTCCAGAGTGAATTTCAGTTATCAGTTGCTATAGGAATGCTCTCAATCTACGGCACTCCATCCCTGTATAGATGATTAACGTACTTATCTCTTTCATAGCCTTCAAGTATTACATACTCATTATAGTATAGACAAAATAACTTGCTCATGCAAGATTGAACTTTTTAAATGCAAAGGCGATCCACCATAGACTCCATTTTTACCGCCTATTGCGTGCATTAGGTACTTTTTCAGCGCATGGACTCCATTTTTACAGTCTATAACACACTTTGGGTACTGTTTCAGTGCATGGACTCCATTTTTAACGTCTATAACACACTTTGGGTACTTTTTCAGCGCATGGACTCCATTTTTAACGTCTATGACGTACTTTAGGTGCTTTTTCAGCGCATGGACTCCATTTTTAACTTCTATGGCGTACTTTGGATACTTTCTCGACGCACGAAGGGTACTTTTACTTTTCATTCCGTGTATCTGGATACCACTGAAGCTTGATTAATCGTTACTAAACTTAAAATCAAAGCTCCGCTCATGTCCATCTTCGAATGTCATAATTACTTTCGCTTGCCACTGGCTTGGGTACGGTAAGTTCAAATCCTTCATCACAAATCTAAATTCATTGAAATTATCGAAGCCAAATTCATCTTCAAGCTCAGCCTGTACCAATGCAATGTCTCTTGCCGATCTAGTTGGCTTATCCGCTGCAAACAACGATACATCTACTGCTGCTACTTTCCCTTCCTCTTCTAATGTCCATAGCGTTATACTTAGCTGATTCGGACCAGGCGCATTAGGAGTCAGCTTCACTGTGTAATGTAACTCATCACCCATTTTGTGAACGTTCAACATATTATTCATCTGCGGCATCGGACTAATCTGACTTATTACTGATGCAAGCGTAATAATTACTATTAATAAAATAGCTTCCAGCCACATAACACGCAATGGATTTTTTTGATGCTTCACAATTTTCATACGAGCAGCATACCCCAAGCTAATAGCTATACTAATTACTACAATTTTGATCAATAGCCATTTACCCCATGATGTATAAAGTAGATATAACCCACTTGGTAATATAAGTATCGTTAGTACAATACCACTAACGGCTACCAGTGCCATCGTTATCCATAATATTTTCGAGAATTTATTCATAAATTCAGCAGCAATAGCTTTATTATGTCGCCAAATTATCCATAGATTAATTACACCACCAATCCAAATCGCCGCACAAGCTAGATGGATATAATCAAATAGTATTCCGATCTGACTGCTTTCAAGAGCTGAAACATGCCCATTTATAGCCTCCCCAAAAAGAATAAGCCATGCCCAAATCACACTTAATACACCATCGAATTTCTTTAGAAACAAACCGATAATTGCCATAACCAATAAGTAAATCAAACCTTTGCCTGTAGAAGTATTCAACAGTAATTCCTTCCATTGAATCGAATCTGCACCAAAGATATTAAGCCATTGCATCGATTGAACACATAGTACTAATATAATCGCAATGACCAAAAACTTAGTTAGCTGCTGAACACGAAGCCCAATACGTCCTAATACTAACTGTTCCCACTTCATTCCTAATAATGAATTGGCAATAATTAATCCAGATGTAGCTAACAAGATAATAAGTAAAATCACATTACCTATATACACAAGTGTATCCATTATGTCACTTCCTATTTATGTAGTGAAATTATTACTTTTCTATACCTAATTGATCTAGTTCAGTGTAACATAGGAGTTATATTAATGTGTTGCAACTTTGTTAACATTCAACTAATTACAACACATTGTATAATAAACGATTGTATCATTCTCGGGTAGCAGCACATCATATAAAGATACAACGTCAATATGATTAGGGAGCTGAATTTAATGGGAAGACAAACTGGCATGATCGTTCAACAAGCTTTAGATATTTTGTTGGCTGATCCTGCAATTTTACCGTTACTTAAAGGAAACACTCGCGAGCAAATTTTCCAATCGATAGGCGCCATTCTTTCTACACCAAATAAGACTCATAAAGCTTATTTAAGAATTACGTTAGATAATGGTAATGTTGTGCGAATTCCTGCCTATCGAATCCAGCATAATGATGCGATTGGCCCCTATAAAGGTGGCATACGATTCCATGAATCTGTCAATGAAGACGAAGTAAGTAATCTTGCTGCGTTAATGACGTTGAAAAATGCTCTACATGATGTTCCATTCGGTGGTGGTAAAGGTGGCGTAGGAATTAATCCACGTCAATACTCTGAACGTGAATTGAATCTTATATGTAAAAAGTATGTACAATATTTCACTGACATTCTCGGTCCTGATAAAGATATTCCTGCTCCTGATATGGGTACTGGTGAGCGCGAAATGGATTGGATGACCGCAGAGTACAAGAACATTCATCCTGGTAAACCTTATCTAGGTAGCTTCACAGGAAAAAGTATTGTTTCTGGTGGTTCACTTGGTAGACGTGAGGCAACCGGAAAAGGTGTTTACTTTACATTCAAATATATGCTTCAATCTTATATCCGTAGTAACTTATCTACACTTGAAACATATAATAATCCATATCTGCCTATTGCAAAAAGCTATTTGGATCGCCCGCTAACGATTGCAATTCAAGGCTTCGGCAATGTAGGTGCAGTTATTGCACAGGAAGCTTTCCGAGATCAATCCGTTCAACATACCGTTGTTGCAGTTAGTGATCGCAATGTTACGCTATTCAACGAAAAGGGGCTACCGATCGATAAGCTATTACAATATAGCTTAGACCATGCGGGTGAACTTCCTACAACAACTGAAGCATGCGCTGAATATCATATTGAGGCTGTCATTCAAGATCGTGAAGCTGTGCTTTATCAAGATGTTGATGTCTTATTCTTAGCTGCATTAGAGGAACAAATTCACGAAGGTAATGTGAGTCAAATAAAGGCAAAGTGGATTGTTGAAGGAGCGAATGCGCCAATTACTGGTGAGGCAGACGATGTACTAGCTGCCAATAACGTCATTGTCGTTCCGGATATTCTTGCTAATGCTGGGGGAGTAATTGTCTCTTACTTTGAGTGGCTGCAAGGCAAAGATACACAATTCTATAGTGAAGAACGTGTATACGAGTTACTTTATGAGAAGATGCAACGAACATTAGATCAAGTGTTTCCACTGTTTTTCAGTCAAAATCATCAGCTTCGCCAATGTTGCTACAATCATGCGGTGATGAGGTTGTCCCAAGTTCTCTACCGTCAAGGCAAGCTCTACTAACTCCGACGTGATCACGATGAGTAGCTTCGTTGTTTACTCGACTACGAATATGGCATTCATCGCTAGCTGTGGTGCTCGTGTACCAATAACGTACACTCCGCTCCGCGCGTCACTAGCTTCATGCCATCTTCTTGGTGCTGACGTCGGAGTTATGCTCCGATGTCAACATCGTGAGCAGCGCTGCTGCTTGGATTACCTCGAATTGGCATTCGTCGGATCTTCTCTGTATATGCTTCGAGGTCGGGCAATAAAACATAACAAAAAAGGTTAGTTCAGCTGAACTAACCTTATGTTACTCTTATTTATTTGCCGTTTCTGGAGTTGTAAGTTGATCGTAGAATTCTACGTATTTATCTTTGTCCTCAGAGTTTCTAAGTGCCATTGCAGAACGTGGATGCTCATCCAGTACACCAGTTACCATGTACGGAATATTGTAACCCCACTCTACTTTGTCACGCATAGGAACCATATGTTGCTCGATCATATCAAGCACAGGACGAATATTGTATTTTGTATTTTGAAGTTCTGTTACTAGCAGCTCAGTGTTGCAGTTACCTGCAGCACGACCCATACCGTATACAGATGCATCAAGCAGTTCAACACCTTTACCACCAGCAAGAAGCGTATTAGCAAAAGCAAGCTGAAGGTTATTATGAGCGTGAACGCCTAGACGTTTGTTAGGAAGATGCTCAAGGAATTTATCAACCAAATAACTCATATCATTTGGCTTCATACTTCCGTAAGAGTCAACGATATATACAAAATCAACAACGCTATTGTTAATTAATTCGAATGCTTCGATCATTTGATTTTCAAGAACATTAGACAATGCCATAATATTAATTGTTGTTTCATATCCACGGTCATGGAAAGTTTGAACTAGCTCAAGTGCTTTGTCAACATCTTGAATATAACAAGCAACACGAATTAGATCAATCATACTTTCACTACGAGGCAAAATATCATTTTCATCAACACGACCGATATCTACAAGCGCAGAAAGCTTTGTTTGACCTTTATTAGGAATTACTGTTTTAAGAAAGTCATCATTAAGGAATCTCCATGGGCCAGCTTGGTCAGCACCTTTTAGCAATTTAGGAGAGTTTTTGTATCCAATTTCCATATAATCAACGCCAGCTTCATTCAAGCTGTTGTACAAATGTTGAACAAATTCAACGCTGAAATCCCAATTGTTTACAAGTCCGCCATCGCGAATCGTACAGTCTACAATTTTACAATGATTAGTTTTGGATTGCATATCTGATACTCCTTTTATTCAGAACATAGTTCATTTTTTAATCATCATACTTGAATTTCATAAATAACGCAAAATAAAAATAATTGTGCACTTAAGCATCAACTGAATCTTTTCACTTATCAATAGCTTGGTTTCGTTTACAAATATGTATTAACAAAGTAAACTAATAGTATATTTCGCTTAATTTTTCGTATGAAAAAGCGGGGGAACCAAACAGAATCGTTTTTTTTTCGATTTCAAGTGGTGAATCAAGTCTAATTTATAGACAGTAGGGCCACTCTCTAGCCCGAACCCGACAGCTAACCTCGTCAGCGTGAAAAGGAGAGATGTGCAATGACAATTTGTCCATCTAATGATTTCCAAAATTCCCCAACAGATTCAATGATTTTTCAAATTCAGCGAATCGAAATTTTTGTCATTCCTGCGCTTGCCATTGATGCCAATGGTTATCGTGTGTGTCTGAGAATTTCAAGCAGTAGAGGCTATGGCTGGAGTGAAATCTTCGTCGATGATGCGGATATTAGCTTTGATCTACAAGATTGGGAGCATCAACTCGCCACGTTCGTCGGTCCAATTTCTATCCATACTCTTGCGGAGCAAATCTCCTCTCATTTACAACAATCAACCTTTTATGATCAACGTGCGATTTATCTATTCACTAATGCATTGCATCAAGTTAATTTTTTACCTGATTCAGATAGTGATTCAGAGGTTGATGAAGAATTAATATTAAGACGTCGAGCTGTTGCTTACTTGTCTGTACGTTAACAAAAAATCCCCTGCTATATGGTGACACTGTAATGATCCTTCGTCATTACAATCCATAAGGCAAGGGATTTTTTGTTGTTTCCTAATTAATTTATATGACGCGTATTAACTTAGTAGCCGTTCGTCTAGTTAGTCTAAGCTTACTACCCAACCGAATGGATCTTCAACTTTACCCGTTTGAATACCAGTAATTGTATCGTACACTTTTCCTGAGATTTCACCGATGTCGCCATTATTAATAACTAGTTTTTCACCATGATAATTCAATTCTCCAATAGGTGAAATAACTGCCGCTGTACCTGTACCAAAGGCTTCCTCTAGCTCGCCTTTATGATGAGCCTCGACTAATTCTTCAATAGATATACGACGTTCTTCAACCGGAACTCCCCAATGCTTCAGCAATGTAATCACTGAATTACGAGTAATTCCATCGAGAATACTACCATTTAGCATCGGTGTATGAATGACACCATTAATTTTGAAAAATACGTTCATACTACCTACTTCTTCAATATAACGTCTGTGCACGCCATCCAGCCATAGAACTTGAGAATACCCCTGCTCCTTTGCTTGCTCTTGCGCATTGAGTCCAGCAGCGTAGTTACCTGCTGTTTTCGCTTCACCTACACCACCTGCAACCGCACGTACAAACTGGGATTCTACGTGAATCTTAACAGGATTAACCCCTTCAGCATAGTACGCACCTACAGGAGACATAATGATCATAAATAGATAGTTTTGTGATGGATTTACACCAAGGGCCGCCTCTGTAGCAATAATGAATGGACGAATGTAGAGACTCGTTCCTTCCACACTTGGAACCCAATCTTGATCAACCTTCAATAATTCCATCAAGCCATGGTAAGCTATATTTTCATCAAGATGAGGAATACTTAGACGAGCGTTTGAACGGTTAAGACGCTCAAAGTTTTTCTTGGGACGGAATAGCTTAATCCCATCTACCGTACGATAGGCCTTCATCCCTTCAAATACCGTTTGACCGTAATGGAATACTTTTGCAGCAGGGTCCATTGAAATATTTTGATAAGGTACAACTCTGCCTGAGTGCCAGCCTTGACCTTCTGTATATTCTAAAATAAACATATGATCAGTATAGTAATGACCGAAGCCAAGCTTTGTTTCATCAAGCTTTGATTTAAGATTTGTCGAACGTTCAATACTAATAGTATGATCCATTATGAAATTCTCTCCTTAGAAATTGTTTTCTTAATTGAATGATACCATGGTTTCACGTATATTTATAATATCTATATTATGTTGTTGCCATACTTTAAAGGTATGAGGATATCGAAGGGAAGCGTTGTCATGGATATACGTCAATTGAAATACTTTTTG
>DXHF01000215.1 GCA_019113605.1 Candidatus Paenibacillus intestinavium | reverse complement strand
AACGATTGCCCCGTTCGTACGAGATAATCGTACACTAGTACCGCTACGTTTCATAAGTGGAGTGCTTGGCGCAGATGTTGCTTGGAACGGTAAAGCGAAGTCGATTACAATCAAAGGTACATCAACCATTGTGCTAACTGAGGGTAGTACGAAGGCGCTAGTCAATGGTAAGGAGCTTAAGCTTGATGTAGCTCCGATTAATATTCAAGGAACTACATTTATCCCACTTCGTTTTGTTAATGAAAATCTTGGTGGAGAGATTAACTTCGATAGCAAAGAGGGTAGTATATTAGTTTCCGCCAAAGCAAAATAATTTTTTTATTAATAAGCGCGAAACTTATTGACAGTAAATGGAACGTTATGCTATATTGTGCTTAACTATTAGCGGAAGCACCGCATATATAATGTCTTAGGACATTATATATGCGGTGCTTTTCGTTTTAAAGGGAGGAATAGTAATGACGATTACCGTTGCTTGTATTACTGATGATATTGAATATGCAACAAGAATGGTTAGTTATATGAAAAGTAGTCCAATCTATCATAGTTGGCGGTTACAATTGTTCACTTCATTATCCAAATTTCAACCGCGTGAAGCTTACGGACAACTGGATCTTATACTAGTTGATGAAGCTATTTATGACGAATTCACATTGAAATTTCCCCAATTCATAATGTTGAATAATGAACTACAAGCGGTTCAGAACGTCCATACACAGCCTATCGTTGTACAGCTTGTATCGCAGCCATCTGATTTTCGAGAGCATCATAAACTAGTGAAATATCAACCTCTATCAACATTACTTCATATGCTATATACGATTATAGAAGGGCAACGACATATGATAGCTAGACCCGTCATTCCTCGAACGTCGGAGACGATCGTTATTGGTATTGGATCAAGTATTGCACAATGTGGCAAAACTATATTTGCATTACATCTGGCCCATGCCATTGCTGCACGTAATGAGCGAGTATTTTACTTCAATCTAGAACTATGGAACACATCAGAGGGCTGGATGTCTGCAGAAGATCCGACTGCTTCGCAAGTAACCTATTCTGATTTCCTGTATGCCGTAAAAAGTAATGCCGATGAAGCACAGAGCTGGTTTGCTAAGCATCGACAGTATGACCAACGACTACAATGTGATCGATTGAAACCATTTGCTCATATTGAAGATCGACAGCAGCTAACGAAAGAAGATGCTTTATTAATGCTAGATATTATTCGTACCAGTGGTCACTACGATTATATTGTGCTTGATTTATCAGCTAATTACGATGAGTGGAATTTAACACTATTATCTGAATGCGATATTCATTACATGATGATGATGGCAAGTGAAGAGTGGCTTAAGAAGCATCATATGTCCATCCAGTATGCACAGATGAAATGGAAGGAGCTAACGACGAAGCTTGAAAGCTATACGATTGTTATTTTGAATGAAAGCCGAGCAATGCGATCTATTCAAATGAGCGATTTACAGGTGCATTTCAAGCTTCCTCATATTGAGCAGTGGGAGGAGCAATACGCATCATTGTTAAGCTCCTCGATCTATCGTGCTACAGTAGAGCATTGCGTTCATAAGTTTCTTAACAAAGGGTCGTATGCCTCATGATCGACGATAGTGCTATCTATCATATTCGCAATGAGTTAAGAGATAGTTACGCATTTTCACAAGCATTATCAGATCAAGAGCTATATAAGCTAATTGAAGATGAAGTTATAAAGTATAGTCATCAACAAGTACTATCTACGACCGATAAATTACTGTTAGTTAAAGCGGTGTTTCATTCGTTTAGAGGTTTAGATATTTTACAGCCTTTATTAGATGATCGCAGTATTACTGAAATAATGATTAATAGTGAGCATGAAATATTTGTAGAACGTCGTGGCAATGTGCAGCCCGCTGCTATCCAATTTGAAAATCGCGAACGGCTAGAAGATATTATTCAACAAATTGTTTCTTCAGTTAATAGAGTCGTGAATGAAGCGTCACCTATTGTAGATGCAAGGTTAGCTAATGGCTCACGAGTTAATATCGTACTTCCACCGATTGCACTACGAGGTCCTTGTGTAACGATTAGAAAGTTTCCTGAGCAACCGTTAACGATGGATGGATTAGTGCAAATGGGTGCCTTAAGTAAAGAAGCCGTAAAGTGGCTACGCTTTCTTGTAAAGGCCAAATACAATATTTTCATTGGCGGCGGTACAGGATCAGGGAAAACAACCTTTCTCAATGCGCTAACGCAATTTATTCCATCTGATGAACGCCTTATTACAATTGAAGATGCGGCCGAGCTGCAAATTACTAGCATCCCTAATCTCGTATCGTTGGAGACAAGAAATGCGAATACGGAAGGCAAAGGTGAAATTTCCATTCGTGATCTAATTAAAGCTTCATTACGAATGCGCCCCAATCGGATTATTGTAGGCGAGGTTCGAGGTAAAGAGGCTTTGGATATGCTTTCTGCGATGAATACCGGACATGAAGGGTCTATGTCTACCGGTCATGCTAACAATGTAAAGGACATGCTGTCTCGGCTGGAAACGATGGTACTCAGTGCTCATGATCTACCGCTTACGGTCGTTAGAAGTCAAATATGTTCAGCGATTGATATTATGATTCATCTAACTAGATTTCATGATCGGACCCGCGGGGTGCTTGAGATTAGTCAGATTATTGGAATGAATGAAGGAGAAATTGTAGTTGAGAAGTTATTTCACCATGATATGTCGCAACATAATCTCTCGGAGCAATTAGTGCGTAGCCCGAATAGCTTATATCGTAAAGAAAAACTACTGCTTGCGGGCTATCGTGAGGAGGAGTTGCAAGATGGAAGCAGTTCGTAAGAAGACATATTTACAGCATTATGATCAGTATGAGCTTA
>DXHF01000012.1 GCA_019113605.1 Candidatus Paenibacillus intestinavium | reverse complement strand
CGATCATCAGTCATAAGTGCCTCACTAATCATCCGCCTTGCCTCCGACTCAACAAATACTGGACTGCCACCAATTAAATTTGTAAGCTCATGACCGTAATCCCAGCTGTATATCTCATACCAAAACCGATCGGTTTGCAACGACTTCAATACTGCTTGCTTTACAGCCTCATGTCCATCAGTCTTACCTGTAATCCTTCCTTTTTCCAGATCAAGCTTCCATGTCAATGATGGCTGCTGTCGCTCTACTGGTTCTTCATCTAATATACGTGAATTAATTTCAGGTATCACAGGCTCACCACCTTATCTAAGACGACATACTGCTGACCACCTTGAACTCGTAATAATAGTAATTTATTACCGACCATTAAGCCTTCGCGCACAATATAAGTGCTGCCACTAATAACTAATTTTTTCTCAGTTAAACTTTCCGGCACAATTAAAAAATCCGCTGGAAGTGAAAAACGTTGATCAACGTTTACTTCTAACGGATTAGTATTCGTTACAACTCCAACCATGACTGTAACTGGATTACTAGCTGCAATAGCAGCTGTTGCAGCTAGTTTCACTGTACTTAATAAATCTGCCATTTACACCACCCTCAAATCTAGTGACATCGTATGGTCTGCCCCATCAAAGCTATGCGTACATTCATCCACGAGCAATGCTTGATCGACCTCGTACTCAGATATTAGTATTCTAACCCTCATTCCTGCTCGAATTCTAATATCTCCAATTGCATTTACTTTTAATGATTTTGATTCTCGATTATGAATGGTGGACAATGAATCGAGTAACTCAGTTATTTGAGCTGGATTTGCTTCCTCATCAACACTCTGATACAACTGTAGCAAGCCCCAACGTTTAATATTTGCACTATCCATAGCCATATAAATTTCACGAAACCCAGTATCTTTGTTGTCTTTATACAATTTGATTTGGTTGTATGTCTCGCTATCTATCGAGGTTTGGACGTTGTAATCATACATTAAGCTTCGATCTCCAACAATTAGATCAAGTTGGTCATCATCTACACTTCGTAAACATAGGGAACCAAAGTCATCATACAAACAATAATCTCGACCGGTATTGGAATAAGTAAGAGTAATTGCTTTGCAAATAATATCTAATAGCTTCTGACCATCTTCACTCATTTTTTGGATTTTATAGACTGTATCTGCTACAGAACCAAGTTTAAGCTCGAAATCCGTTGCAATTCGCTTCAAAACATCTGTAGCGGTAACGCCATTGAATACATAGGTGTCGGTATTCATGAGGTATCTAATTTGATCATATGCTGTTATTTTAACTGCTTCATCCTTACCCTCATCAATAGTAAAAATATAACCATAAAATACTTTCATATTCCCATTAGCTACGGAAACCCCATCACCATTTCTATATATAAAATATTTAGCTTGATAAACAGCACCTTTAACTAAAGTAAAGCTAATACTCCCCGCTGTTCCTATTCGAGTCGTTTTCCATGAAAGTCCTTCGACAATATTACTGACGTCCCATTTGTTACCTTCACGATTATGAATCTCTACTATTAAACTCATGGAAGCATCAGCACCTTTCCTATTGGAAGTTTTTTCACTTCTGAATCTTTAATATTATTTAGCTTTTGGATTTCCTTCCATCGAGCACCATCTCCTAATTGTTTCTTTGCAACTGACCAAAGGGAGTCACCAGATATGAGCGTATACGTCTTTGCTTGCTGCTTATCACTCGGTCTAGCATTAGTTGACGTTTTTTTAATAGCACCACCGCCGCTAGTCGTTTCAGTAATAATCTTCTTTGCGCTATAAAAAACATATTTTTTAAGCTTGATCGTATATTCAAGATCGCCACTACCTCCAGCAGCTTCTTCCCATTGAAACGATTCGATACTTACTGGAATATTGATATCGCAATTATTACCCTTGAAAATGAAGCGCACAGGTCTTTTGGATGCCATCCATTTTTCGATTAACAAAGTATACAAAAATGGGTCAATAGGTTTGCTTTTGTCCAAATTCTCTGTATCAACACGAAGACGCTCATAAGTTACTTCCCCCATTTTCAGAAACTCATCTTCTCTAATAAAGGGATACCATTGAGCAGGAAAAAGACCGCTAAAGCTATATTCCGTTAGCTTGCGATCTTTAATAACGTTGATTTCTCCAATTCCAGTTATATCGTAGGTTTTCCCTTGTCCAGACTCAGATATTTCGATAGAAGCAGGATTAATCGGGAATCGTATGACATCTTCCATATTGTTAAAGCTTAATTGTACGCCATATACATCCACTTCCAATCACCTCTTATCCATATACAGCATTAGCAGATGATGCAATATCTTGCTCTAGCTTTTGAGTTATTTTGGATACAATCGTATTAATATCACTCTCATTACGCACATGCGTATCACCAAAGCTCACTGATGGCGTTAATGTAACATAGTTTTGAATGTTTTTCATTTCAGCCAATTCACGCATCATTTTCAAATCCTCACTACTAATGTCAACTGTGTCATTGATCTGCCCAACTTCTCCAACTTCGCCAACACTATTAATATCCCCCATATTGCCCATAGAACCAGGACCTATCGAGCCTTTATTACTCCATGAGCTCGGATCAGTACCTTTTCCGAATGTATCTTTCGCTCCACTAAATGCATTAGATGTTGCATTAAAGCCTTTATTAAATTGATCACTAATATTAAGCTGATCTGCTTTGGCTGACGAGAAATCTACAGTTCCCTTACCTTTAACAGGCTCTTCCATCTTATCCAAAATGCTTTTAAGACCGTCACTCATGGAATTAAGATTATTCTCATCAAATAAATCTACTTGGCCCAAATCGATGCCAGTAAGTTTAAGTATTCCTGCACTCAACTTATTAAAGCCACCGAGCACTCCATTGATAGCCGACAATATTGATGACATGAAGCTACCAGCGAACTCTTCAGCTGAGAGGATCATGTTATACATAAATCCGCCGAACTCCATTGCAAGATCGTAAATTAGTTTTTTGATCGCATAAATTGGGTCATTAAATACATTTAATAAAAATTCAGCAAAACTAACGATAATATTCCATAGTAACGCTATCGGATTCCATATATAGGCTACAAGAGCCATAAAGAGACCGCCGACAAAACCGATAATTTGATCAGTAGAAACGCCAAAGTAATTCAGCAATGAAATAAGTCCAACAATTACACCTATTAACAAAAGAACAGGCCACACTGCCATAATCCAGGCGATCAACATCTTTGCGCCAACAACGAGTGCAATGATGCCAAGCGCAATCAATATATTAATTACTGTATCAATATTATCGACTATTAATTGACCTGCCCATGCTGCAACACCTGCTACTATAGCCAACCCCCCACTAATTATGTCGAAGAACGGTTGAAACTTACCTTCTTGGAATGCAGTATTAAGCAGCGTAATCAATGGCATAAAGGCCGATACTGCCTGCTGTCCTGAATCTGCTAGGGCAGAATTCAAGTTATTTTTCAGAGTTTCGACTTGCTTTATCGGACTAGCCATCATTGCGGCGAAAGCATCTTTACCCATATTTTGCTGTTCAAACATTTGATCAAATGCGCTAATCAAACCATCTACATTGCCAGATTGAGCTAGATCTTCTATGTTAAAGCTACTCATATCCGCAGGCGACATTTTGAGACTGTCTACCAATGAAGAGGTATCTCCCTTCAGTGCTTCTTTCAATGCAGAAGCTGCTCCCTCGATACCGTTACCCGAAATATCGAATGCTGCCATACGTTGTGACAATTCGTTAAGCTGAGAAATTTGATCTACATTTTGAACTTCCGGTAAAAAGGATAGCGAGCTTTGCAATGCTTGATTGACATCCTGTCCCGCAGCGATAGCCTCTGACTTGAATTTCTCGAACATTCCTTTTCCGATTTCAGCACTACCAGTTTTTGCGATAAACAAATCTTCCGTCTGCTGCTGTTTCATTGCACCGCCAATCGATGCATGAACTAAAGGCTTCGCTATACTTTCCTTTAAAAACGATCCAGAGGATCCCGGAAGTAGTTTTGGCATTGCGCCGCTGAGTTTACTTTTTATCCCCTGAAACATAGACTTAAATCCACTACTAAATAAATTTTTAGCCGCTTGCAGCGTTTTAATCAGTCCACCAAATATCGTTTTAACTGGCTGTAGCAGCCTATTTAATCCAGAAAATATCGATCTGACTAGCTGTAGCTTTTTGATCAATTCATTGAATATTGTTCTAACCGGCTGTAGCTTTTTGCCCAATTCACCGAATATAGTTCTAACCGGCTGTAGCTTTTTGCTCAATCCACTGAATATAGCTTTAACCGGCTGCAGCTTTTTACTCAAGCTACTGAATAGACTTCTAAACGGCTGAAACATTTGATTTAATCCATCAAATAGATCTTTATACTTGGATGCTGGGTTGTTTTCTGTTTCTGTATTAGCAATTGTTTTATTTGTGCTGATGCCACCAGCTCCTTGCATTCGTCTAGTTGCAGCAATTAGCTTCAACACTAATCGCTGTAAATTAGTGAACAAAACAGTAAGTGATGCTGGCAGCTCCACACGGATATTAGCCTTAATATTGTTTAATTGCTTTTCTAATAAATCTTTCAATAATTTTGCTTTATGAACAGCTTCCCGAGCATGAAATGTAATTTTGATTTTTGTGCTTTGAAGCAAATTCTCGATTACTGCTAATTGACCTAGTGCTTTTGACGTGTTGATATTGAGTCTTGCTGGTCGCTCTACCGCAGTTCTCAATTTCCCCATCACAACAATAGTTTTGCTAACTCGATCTGTTACACGTTTTATTGGTTTAGAAAATTGATCCATCATTTTAAGATAAGTGCTAATTGTAGCCATCATGACCGCCCTCCTTTCTCATATTAGAAAAACTAACTACAAACGAGCATCTAACATAACTTCTAGAGCTCATTTGTAGTTATTATCAAAAGCATAGTACTAAAAGCATAAGCAATAAAAATTTATCGTCTTTTCAGTTTCGCCCGTTCCTTACGCTCTGCTTCAATCCTCACTCTTATAAAGCCGATTAATGCAGCTTTCCGAAAAGGATCAAGCGCTTCAAAGTCCCATGGCATAATATGATACTCATTGAGGGCGTAATATGCATAATTCGCTTCTGCATCACCCTCACCAATTAGTTTTTTACTTCATCCGCCAAACTGTTAATGTCTTGGTCAAATCCGTTCATTTTTTGAACTTTTTCCAGTAATGTTGCATACTCACCCGACAGTAGCATTGTTTTAAGTAATGTATCTGCACCTAGAACGCCGTATGAAGCCTGCAAATCCGCATTTTGTAGATCTGGATAAACTACACTAGCAACAGCAAGCTTACCTACATATTCCTCTTGGTTAATTTCTTGAATGCGAGCTCCATTTTTACCTTTAGAAATGCGAGTTGCTGATTTGCGAATGGCCTCATTCTCATTTTCAGTCACCGTTTTCAGCTTCCATTTAATCGGCGCACTATTATCATTTTTGAAACGCTCCGAAATAATGCATTCCTCTGTAATCTCTGCTTGAACATTTTGCGCAAAAAAATCTTGTAAACTCATATTTTATTACCTCCAAAGGTTATTTGATAAAGAAAAGGGCGCCTATTTAGGCACCCGAAATTTCTGAAAATTGATCTTGAATATCATAATCGCTAAATGTGAACGGTAGCTCTTCTTCTAGCATATCGTCACTGGAAGCATCGAAGCGTGCAGCAATAACGCTGTCTAGATTGCAATTTTTCAAGTAGGCTACTTGCTTGCCTGTAGCACTACCTGGCTGTTCATTAACAATCATTAAATCAAACCAAAAATCTTGGCCAGTTTGAATATAAGTACGCATAAGCTGACGAAACGTCGAAGTGACATAATAAACCGTTAATGTTCCAGATCCACTCCAGCCTGCCGAGCGCTGAGGAGTATTCGTCTTCCCTAGCACTGGCACATCTACTTTATTTTTTTCAATTGTTGCCTCAAGCGATTTCGCATAGAACAACTCTTCAACTCTACCATCGATCGTTACATATGCTTTAGCCTGCTTACCACTTAATGCATCCGTTTCTCTAAAAAATGTCATACTAGGCCACCTCCACTGTCATATAAATTTTCTCAATGCTATCTACTGGCTGAATGCTCAGCTCAACAACAACCGCATCTACGTCTGCACCTGCTTGCACAGATACATCTTTTTGACTATCAAAGCTTTGAATGGCTCCTAAGCCTTGCAGCTTTTGAAGATAGGATACAATCTCACCTTGTAATAGCGCTCGACCATCTGCATCATTACTAACCTTTCCAATATAAAACTGTTCGAAAATTTGCTTCACATCATTACCAATCGAATCTAAAATACGAATCACGCGATTTTTACTGAACGCTTTACTGCGATCCGTTGTAAAGCTACGAAGTGTATTAATATCCTGCTCAATAACTGCACTGCCATTAAGTGCCGTAATTACTAACTCACCATTTTTAAGCGCAGCAATCGTTTCGCTATTCGTTAAACGAGGGAAGGCGTCTACTGCATTGGGAATTGTTGTATACGTAAGAGACTCATTAATATGATCTGATGCCTGCATCGCAGCAATTTCCCATACTAGCGATGAAGGAGGTACTTGTAATCCATCAGCAGTAACAATACCATTACGTAAACTAATAATGCCTTCATAGTCTGCAGATGGGTAATTAATCAACACTGCCTGTAGCTTTTTCCCCTCTTCTTCACGTTGACGCTTAACGAATGCAACAGCTAGCTGCTTACTCGGTGTATCGTCAAGTGGTACGCCTAGCACATTGAATGGGTAGGCTTCGAATGCTGTAAGTGCCGCTGAAAAATCTTCTCCACTAGCATTGCCATCCGTTCCCCCAGCAAGTGTAATTCCAGCTGTAGCTGTTAATGGTTCAGTGCCGGACCATTCAATGTAATGATTGTTCTCTAGATCAGCAACAGTAGTAACGGTTTGTCGATCCAGTTCTTCACCTTCAAGTAGCGTCATTACATCATAATGAGTAGGCTGATCAATATTTTCTTGAACTACTACCTTCAGATCATTACCTCTTACACCACCCCATTTGGCAGTAGCCGTCAAATCTCCTTCTGTTGCCGTTGCTTTTGCAGCATCTGTGCCTCCCAAACGATAGAGCAATACTGTACTTGCCTGTCCTACAGCAGCAGCAATATGACGAATACGTGCATCCGAAGCTTTGAATCCAACAAGCTCAACAGCTTTGTCTACAAATTCAGCAGCTTCTAATACAATTACTTTTGTTGGATCTCCCCAAGGCAATGCAACTGGAAATGCTGCAATTCCTCGCTCTCCTAAATTTCCAAGCGGTTGTGGTTTTGCTTTGAATTTAATATAAACACCCGGTCTTACTTTATTTTGAACTTCCCATTTTCCACCAGCCATATTAATTTACACTCCTTTTTAGATACGATTGGATAGCCTCTTCTGCTTCTACAATCGTGTAGCTTTTACCATCTTCCAAAACACTAGCAAGTATATCCTTCTCTTTCCCGGGACGTTGTTTGGAGTTTAAAAATTGATTTTTTGTAAATAATGCCGCCGGTTCTTTATGACTCATCTAACATATCCCTCCAGTTCAAGCACTAGCATTGTCGAAGCATTCGCCCGTTTATTATCAATGAGCATGCTGTACATCATTAATCGTGAGCTATATGAGCTCACTTCAAAAAACTTTTTACAAATCGTTTCATTTTCTTTTCTAAAATGTTAGGCAATTGCCGCTCTAACTTTTGCACTGAGATCGTCATAATAAACTTGCCCTCTTCCCAGTCCTGACCGTTTGCTAATCGTTGTCCATCTTCCATAACGGACGAATTTTTCATAACATTAAATACTTCAACTTTAGCACCCTTTGATGTCATACTTACTTTACCAATCTTCCAGCCTCGACGAAGCTCCCCCATGTTCGTAGGAGTGCGAGCGAGCGTCTTATCCAACAGTTTTTTGGCAAGCTCATATACACATTCCTCTACAAGTCCAGGCACCGCCTTTTCCATTGCCTTCAGATTGTCACGATACTTCTCAATTTTTTGAAAGTCAAAGCTTCCCAATTTCGTCATTACGTCCAATCCTTTGCAATCAAAGTAATCGTTGAGGAATTCAATAAGTTAATCTTCTTTCATGACCATCACTCCGTTCAGCTGTTCATTTACTTTGGCCTTATCCAAAGCTTCCTGTTCTTTAACGTCTTCAGTACCGAAAAGACAACGTAAAAAAAGCCGTCCCTGTGGACGACTTTTCCTATTCCCTAATTCGTTTGACAATATCATCTTAACACGGAATTTTGAGCATTTGTTCGCAATTCATTCTCTATTCATTCGCTAGTTTTTCGCACGCTATTATTTCCTTATTTCTTCGACGATAGCATGCCGCATTCGATATATTGATTTCATAAGAGAGGATCAAAAAAAGCCGCCCCCTGGACGACTTTTCCCTGCTTCCTAATTCG
>DXHF01000214.1 GCA_019113605.1 Candidatus Paenibacillus intestinavium | reverse complement strand
GCTTAGTCGGCGGCGAATATGCCCTCCATCAAAAGCCTGCGTGTGCTCACGTACACAATCCGTACGCTGTGCTACTCGTTTTTGCTGAAGTGCCTCTTCTTGGTGCTGACAGCCAAATGTTTTGAACCTTTATTAAAATTGGAAGTTCAAAACGTACGACTGTGATCACGATGTAACGAGCTGTAGCTTAGTCGGCGGCGAATATGCCCTCCATCAAAAGCCTGCGTGTGCTCACGTACACAATACGTACGCTGTGCTACTCGTTTATACTGCGGGTCATCTTCTCGGTTCTGACAGCCCACTGTTTTGGACATTTGTCCGCTCGTGTACTCATGCCGTACACATTGTTGGGTTTTGTTGCATTGTATATATCACTCTATATTTTCATAAAAAAAAGCTATCCTGAAGGTAGCGTTCGCACTACTTTCCGGATGGCTTATTGATTTATTAGTAATCGCTAGCTGTTGCTTCTGCTTTATTAACAATCGCTATACCTGCGCTAGCCCCGATTCGAGTGGCTCCAGCTTCAATCATCGCTATTGCTGTCTCATAATCACGAATACCACCTGAAGCTTTCACACCAGCATGCTCACCTACCGTATGCCTCATTAGAGCGATATGCTCTGTTGTTGCACCGCCTGTGCTGAATCCAGTGGAAGTCTTCACGTATTGAGCTCCTGCTTCGATAGCTAACTGACAAGCAATAGCGATTTCTTCGTTCGTAAGTAAACTCGTTTCTAGAATAACCTTCACAATTGCCTCATTACCTGTAGCATCTACAACAGCAGCAATATCCGATTTGACTGCACCTAAAAACCTACTTTTTAAGTAACCGACATTGAGTACCATATCAATTTCAGTTGCGCCATCTGCTACAGCCTGCTGTGCTTCTAACGCCTTAATTGATGTTGCAGTTGCTCCAAGTGGAAATCCTATTACCGTTGTAATACCTACATCGCTATCAGCCTGTAGTTGCTCTGCTGCAAGCTTTACCCAGCATGGATGAATACATACTGTAGCAAAACGATATTGTTTGGCTTCTGCACATAATTGAATAATCGCTTGTTCAGTGGCATCAGCCTTAAGCAATGTATGATCAATATAAGCTGCTAATTGATTTCCGTTCATCATCACAATAACTCCTTACGTAAATCAGCTGCTGATTTGGGAGACAAGTATCCGAAAGGAATATCAAATACTGTTTTAGCACCCTTTTGCCCTTCTTGTGCAAGCTTATAAGCTGCACGAGTATAAGCGACAAGAACACTTGATGTGAACTCAGGATTACTTTCCAAATTCAACCCAAATTCCATAATTTGATTATTATTTTGACCTGTTTTACCGCTACGTAGCACAAGACCACCATGTGGCATAGCAGAGTGATTAGCCTTCAATTCTTCTTCGGTAATAAAATTAACGATAGTTTCGTAATCTGCGAAGTAGTTAGGCATGGAAACAATATCCGCTTTAATTTGGTCAATATTCGCGCCCTCTTCTGCTACAATGTAGCATTCACGAAGATGCTTCTCACGAGTAGAAAGCTCAGGATTTTCACCATTACGCACACGTTGCACTGCTTGATCAGCAGGAATCGTATACTGAACTCCATTCTTCACTCCTACTACACGGCGAACCGCATCGGAGTGCCCTTGGCTTACTCCTTTGCCCCAGAACGTATAACCATTACCTTCAGGCAAAATAGATTCAAACAACAATCTGTTCAAAGAGAATAATCCTGGGTCCCACCCTGTTGAAATTACCGCTACTTTTCCGCCTTCATTAGCAGAAGCATTTACTTCATCGAAGTAAGCCGGAATTTTGGCATGTGTGTCATAGCTGTCAACTACATTGAACAATTTCGCAAATTGCGGGCCTTGTTCAGGAAGATCTGTTGCAGAGCCTCCACATAGAATCATGACATCAATGTCATTAATAAACTTTGTCGTATCTTCGATCGAATATGCTTTTGTATTCGAAGAAATGGTTGCAGGATCTCTTCGCGTAAAAATTGCATCCAACTGCATATCCGGATTTTGCGCGATGGCTAATTCAACTCCACGGCCAAGATTGCCGTATCCTATAATTCCAACGCGAATCCGCTTAGTCATATTGAGAACTCACCCTTCTAATTATACTACCGAACATTAACAACTGATCAGAGGCAACGAAGCAAAATCCAGCAACGTGTACAACACAAGTACACAAGCGTTCAATTACTACATGAGCAGCAGTCAATTGTTCAAAACTTCTGAGCTAATCATCGTTATCAAAGTCCGCTTTTTGAACTTCTATTACAATGAAGGTTCAAAAAGTGGGCTTTCAGAACCGAGAAGATGGAGTTAATTTGAGGAAGGAGGAAACGTAAATGTACGTAGTTGGTACATGCGTACCGGACTTCCCAAATTAACTTCATATTCGACGCGACTATGCTACGTTAGCATATCACTTCGTTATCAAAGTCCGCTTTTTGAACTATCCTATTTAGACCCAGCCTCTTGCTTCCATCGCTGCTGAGATCCGCTTAATCGCAATCATGTACGCAGCTTTACGGAGATTTACATCGTATTCTTTCGCCAAATCACGAACTGCTTTATAAGAGTTAATCATATTAACTTCTAGTTTTTCTAGTACTTCTTCTTCGCTCCAGTAATAATTCGCTAAGTTTTGCACCCACTCGAAGTAAGAAACCGTCACACCACCTGCATTTGCAAGTACGTCTGGAATAACGATGATTCCTTTTTCTGTAAGGACGCGATCTGCTTCTGGAGTAGTTGGGCCATTAGCTGCTTCAGCAACAATTATTGCTTTAATTGAATCTGCATTAGCAGCAGTAATTACATTTTCAAGAGCTGCAGGAATAAGAACCGTTACATCAAGCTCAAGTAAATCGCCGTTAGAGATGTGAAACTCTTTACCATAGTCAAGAATAGAAGCGTTATCTTTAAGCTCCCCAACTTTAGCAAGATCTAGTCCTTTAGGATCGTAAATACCACCTTTAGAATCACTTACCGCTACTACTTTACAACCAGCTTCATCAAGTAGACGAGCTGCAATACGACCAGCGTTACCGAAGCCTTGAACAGCAACTGTAGCTTCACTAGCAGTTTTACCCATATCTGCAAGCGATGCAAGAATTGTATATACACAACCTTGAGCAGTCGCTTCATTACGACCTTTAGAACCACCAAGAATTAGCGGTTTACCAGTAATTACACCTGGAGCGTTTGCACCAGTAAGCTTGCTATACGTATCCATCATCCAACCCATAGTTTGAGCATTAGTGTAAACGTCTGGAGCAGGAATATCTTTGTGCGGACCAACAATAGAAACAATAGCTTCCATAAAGCCACGGCTAATTCTTTCTAATTCATTTTTACTATGGTCACGAGGGTTACAAATAACTCCACCTTTACCACCACCGTATGGCAGACCAACTACACCACATTTGAAACTCATCCACATGGAGAGTGCTTTTACTTCGTCCAATGTCACATCTGGATGGAAACGAATTCCACCTTTAGTAGGTCCAATTGCATCATTATGTTGAGCGCGGTATCCTTCAAATACACGAACAGAACCATCATCCATTTTAATTGGAAAGTTAACTGTAAGCACGCGCATAGGGCGCTTCAATACATTCGCAATATGCTCTGGCAAATTAAGCAGTGCTGCCGCTGCATCAACCTGTTGTTGTGCTATCTCATAGGGATTTAGAGTTTCTTGAATAACTGATACTGTCATAATAGATCTGCCCCTTTATATTAG
>DXHF01000213.1 GCA_019113605.1 Candidatus Paenibacillus intestinavium | reverse complement strand
TTTCGCATGCACTAGAACGTTTGCAAAAGGATGGCTATGTGAATGATGAGCAATATGCTATTGCTTACGTACAATCGAAAACTAGAATTCAGGGCAATGGACGAGTTAAAATTGCTCATGATTTGAAAAATAGAGGAATATCACAAAGTGCTATCCAAATGGCATTGACTGAGCTTGATGAAGAGGAAGAAATTGAAGCTGCATGTCGTGTAGCAGTTAAGAAACTTCGAAGTTTGTCGGGTGAGGAACGCGAAGTAAGAAGAAAGCTGCAACTTTTTCTTCTACGCAAAGGATATACGAGTACATTAATCAGAAAAGTGATGAACTTAGTAGAAATTGAGCAGAAAAGTAATAGTGAAGAATAGATTAATAGGGAATTGCTTGACAATTGAATTTGCGAACAGATAAAATGAAGTAGTATTCCTTCAAATTTTGTTTCAATCTAACTTCCAAGAGTTGATTCAAAATGTTTATTTATTCGTCAAATGACGTAATTGAGACGGTATGGAACCGATTAAAACACAATAACATCCCAAGCAATGCCTTGGTGTATGCAACAAGGAGGTGAACAAGATGGGTGATACTACCTGGATCTGGATCTTGATTGTTATCCTTGTTGGCGCAATTTTCTTTGGGATTGGTTACAAGTTACGAAAGTCGATTGCTGAGGCTAAAATTTCTAGTGCAGAGCAAGCCGCAGTTCAAATTGTCGAACAAGCTAAAAAAGATGCGGAAGCTGTCAAAAAAGAAACGGTGCTAGAAGCAAAAGATGAAGTCCATAAAGTGCGTTCAGAGGCTGATAAGGACATTCGTGAGCGTCGTAACGAAACACAACGTTTAGAAAGAAGATTACTTCAAAAAGAAGAATCTCTTGATAAAAAGTTAGAAGCACTTGAACGCAAAGAAGAAACTGTAGTCAGCAAGGAGAAACGAATTGAGGAAACACAGGAACAAATCGATTCGCTCTACAAGCAACAGCTCAGTGAATTAGAACGTATTTCCAACTTAACGATGGAAGATGCGAAAGCAATTATTCTATCTAATGTTGAACAAGAGGTACGACATGAAACGGCACAAATGATTAAGGATATTGAACAACAGGCTAAAGAAGATGCAGATAAGAAAGCTCGTAACATCATTTCTCTTGCTATTCAACGTTGTGCTGCCGATCACGTCGCTGAAACGACGGTATCTGTAGTAACACTTCCGAATGAAGAAATGAAGGGGCGTATTATCGGTCGAGAAGGTCGTAATATCCGTGCATTAGAAACATTGACTGGTATCGATCTAATTATCGACGATACACCGGAAGCGGTCATTTTGTCTGGCTTTGACCCTATCAGACGTGAAATTGCTCGCACTGCTCTTGAGAAACTTGTCGCAGATGGTCGTATCCATCCTGCTCGTATCGAGGAAATGGTCGAAAAATCTCGCAAAGAAATCGACGATCGTGTTCGCGAATACGGTGAACAAGCTACATTTGAAGTTGGTGTTCATGGCTTACACCCTGATTTGATCAAAATTCTTGGTCGCTTGAAATATCGTACAAGCTATGGTCAAAATGTACTGAAGCATTCAATGGAGGTTGCTTACTTAGCTGGTCTAATGGCTGCTGAGTTAGGTGAAGACATTACGCTTGCGAAACGTGCTGGACTATTACATGATATCGGTAAAGCGCTTGACCATGAAGTAGAAGGCTCACACGTTGAAATCGGTGTTGAGTTAGCTAAGAAGTACAAAGAGCATCCAGTTGTTATTAACAGTATTGCTTCGCATCATGGAGATACTGAAGCAACATCCGTAATTGCAATGCTAGTTGGCGCAGCAGATGCATTATCAGCTGCAAGACCAGGTGCGCGTCGTGAAACATTAGAAACGTATATTAAACGTTTGGAAAAACTAGAAGATATTACTGAATCCTTCGAAGGTGTTGAGAAATCTTACGCAATTCAAGCTGGTCGTGAAGTTCGTGTCATGGTACAGCCTGAGAAGATTGATGATACAGAAGCATTCCGTCTTGCTCGCGATATAACGAAAAAGATCGAGAGTGAGCTAGATTATCCAGGACATATTAAAGTAACGGTTATTCGTGAAACACGTGCCGTTGAATATGCAAAATAACGATGAACTGTAATAGAGAAGTGGCTGATTTCAGCCACTTCTCTATTTTTCAGCTTATAGTGAAAGTAGGTATACAATGAAAGTTTTATTTATAGGTGACATAGTAGGAAGTGTAGGAAGAGAAGCGGTAAGACAAGTGTTACCTGCGCTAAGAGATAAGTACAATCCCCATATTATCATCGCTAATGGTGAAAATGCTGCTGCAGGCAGAGGGATTACTCGCCCTATTGCGAATGACTTCTTTAATTGGGGAATTCATGGCATTACGATGGGTAATCACACATGGGATAATAAAAATATTTTTGAGTGGATTGATGATGAGCCTCGTATTGTACGACCAGCTAACTTTTCAGAAGTAGCTCCAGGTAGAGGGATGACAATTATCAATGTACATGGCAAAAAGCTTGCAATTATAAATATTCAAGGACGTACTTTCTTACCGCCAATCGATTGTCCATTCCGTACGGCAGATGCATTAATTGAAGAGGCGAAAGAAATTACACCCCATATATTCGTTGATTTCCATGCTGAAGTAACATCTGAAAAAATAGCAATGGGCTGGTATTTAGATGGTCAAGCTTCCGTTGTCGTTGGTACGCATACTCATGTTCAAACAAACGATGATACGATCTTACCGCAAGGTACAGCTTATATAACAGATGTTGGTATGGTAGGATCCAAAGAAGGGGTACTAGGTATGGAGAAGGAAGCTGTCTTGCACCGTTTCTTAACGCAAATGCCTACTCGTTTTGTTGTAGATGAAGGTAAGTGGCATCTACATGGGATCATCGCCGAGCTTGATGATCAAACGGGGAAAGCAATTAAAATCGAGAAGATTCGCTTAACAGAAGAGTCATGGCTGCTTATGCAATAAGCAGCTTTTCCCTTTAAAGGAAGTTCAATAGCAACTTAAACTCTTAAAGAAAAGTCTGAATATTTAGAATGATAAAATTATTTTAGACAGGAATTATTCGATAATGCTCGAATAGTATTAATAAAGTAGAGATTTTCAAACATGCTAGGGGAGGTACTTATCATGGATGTATTAAAAGTATCAGCGAAATCTAATCCTAATTCAGTAGCAGGTGCGCTTGCTGGTGTATTAAGAGAACGTGGTGTAGCCGAGCTACAAGCGATTGGTGCTGGTGCGTTGAACC
>DXHF01000212.1 GCA_019113605.1 Candidatus Paenibacillus intestinavium | reverse complement strand
TTTTTTGCATTTTTCCAAAGTCTACGAATGTCACCACGGTTATTAATTTCGTATAATGGATATCCTGGGATTGTCTTAAAACCCATTTTCTCTATCTGCACTTTCTCACCTCACACATCTAATTCAACTCTTGCTACACTTGCAAATGTCTTAAGATCAAATTCTGTCGGAGATCCATGCACCATGACTACAACTTTATCTCCTCTTACTTCCTCTACTTTTCTCAGTAGAGAATGTGGAGTGAAAAACCCTTGTAGCTTATATGTCTTTCCTGCTTTAATATCGTTTGGTCTCATGTTTCACCTCACAAATATTCATAAATATCTATTTGTCTATGAAGCAGCTGGCATATGGCAAGTTGCTTCTCGATGACACTTGCGTAATCGTCGTCATGGGCAACTGTCTCTAGTTCATCTACTGTTGCTTTGCTAAAATCCAATTTTCTCACCTACTTAACTCTGTACATGTCCGCTACACGCTTATTAGATTTCTTTTTTTCGATAGGTTCACTGTCTACTGGGTTTTGATGAGCGCGATCAAGGTTAACGAATTTATTAAAGTTTTTGAGGAATACGAGCTCAACTGTTCCGACTGGACCATTACGCTGTTTAGCTATGATGATCTCGATAATGTTCTTCTTCTCAGTTTCCTTGTCGTAGTAATCATCGCGGTATAAGAAAGATACAATGTCAGCATCTTGCTCAATTGATCCTGATTCTCGTAGATCGGACATCATTGGTCGTTTATCCTGTCTTTGCTCCACACCACGACTAAGCTGAGATAGAGCGATAACTGGTACGTCTAATTCTTTTGCGATTTGCTTTAACGTTCGAGAGATATGACTAACTTCTTCTTGCCTACTCTCTCCTGACTTTCCTCGTCCAGATATGAGTTGTAAATAGTCGATGAGAATCATGCCTAACCCTTGCTCACGTTTAATCTTCCGACACTTTGAACGAATTTCAGCAACACTTAATGCTGGTGTATCTTCAATGACAATTGAGAGATCTCCAATTTGTCCTATGGCCATTGCGATATTTGTCCAGTCGTCAGGTTCAAAGTTACCTGTTCTGAATCTAGATGCATCGATATTCCCTTCCGCACATATCATTCTACCTACCAGTTGCTTTTCAGACATTTCTAGGCTGAATATTGCAACTGTATCTGATCTTTCAGTTGCAGCATTGCGTGCAATATTAAGTGCAAATGCAGTTTTACCTACGGATGGTCTTGCTCCAATTATGATTAAGTCACTTTTTTGGAAGCCGTCAGTCATGCTATCTAAGTCCTTATATCCCGATGGAATACCTGAGATCATGCCATTATTACGTGACGTATACCGATGCTCCACTTCTTCAAAAACATCTGGCAATATATCTCGAATCATCCGATACTTCTTTTGATCTGTTGTCTGATCTGATATTTCTTCAAGGCTTGATTGAGCCGAAGCAATGATCTCACTGGAAGGAACTAAATTATGTGCCTGTTCAAGCTGTTCGTTGAGGTTGATGATTAACTGCCGCTGTGTGTGCACTTCTTTAACTACGCTAATATAATAATCAACGTTAGATGCAGTTGGGACAGAATTCGCTAGTTTTCCAAGGTAGGAAACAGTACCTTCTCCCAGCCAACCTTTGACTCTCAATCGATCCGTCAATAATATAAGATCGATTGGTGTACCTTCTTGATGTAATTCTTGCATTGCCTTAAATATTTTGCGATGACCACTATTGGCAAACTCATTGCCTTGCAATCTTTCCATTGCCTTTTCAGTGGCATGATCTGAATCGATCAATACCGATCCAAGAACGCTTTGCTCAGCTTCCATATTTTCAGGAAGTTGTCTCTCTTGTTGGCTGTCCAAGAAGCTTCACCTGCTCTCTAACGAACTGTGGAATTTCTTTGGTAATTTGAATTGACTCACGCTTTTGATCTGCTAACATCAACCTTGTTTCCTCGGCATTAGGGACATATGCCCCCTTTGTGTGCTGAATATCCGATTCCGCTAAGATGCCAGGATGCGGTGGAAATTCATGACTCGGATTGAGGATATACCGATTTAGATTATTGTTAGCTCTAGTAAACGGTACGTCCTGCAATAAATCTAGCCAGATGGAAACCTTAAAATCATCATAGGCAAAACTGCTATAAGCATTAGCAATTTTCAAGAACATTTGCCGAATCTCGTATTCTTTCACGTTCCATCGCCTCCAAGATTTTCTGAGCTTCAAGCCTATTTTTTTCAAAATGGCGATCATTCGCATTTTGGTTTTTTGAATGTCCTTTTTTATTTCCTTGTTGTGCTGAGAGGTTTGCAAGCTTTGTAACAGCTTCTTCATCGGTGACATTTCGCATAATACCAAATGTGTACTCTTCCTTTGCTTTGCTGTACTGCTCGCTTCCCATGTGAGTCTTTATTGCATACTCAATGCGGACTGGACTATAACGGTAAAACTGCTCATACACTTTTTTATAAATGCCTTCTCCAAGTTTCTTACTCTTTCTCATATCTGCGATAAACACAAAATATGAATCTATTAGTTTCAGATGTTCAGGAGAATAGCGAGAGCGGAAATTTGAAATTTCAGCGGATATATCTTTAATCTCTTTCTCTATCTCCTTCTCCCTCTCTATCTCCTTCTCTCTTTGTGTACTTACTGTCAACGCAATGTCTACTTTATCTGAGTTAATGTAAGCATTAACTTCATTACCGTTAACATTAACCGAAATAATAGGGTAGCTGACTTTCTTACATGCATCATTCAAATCGATGAGAGTATAGTCGTCAACAAAGGTTATATTTTTGCGTCTCTTAGATGCTCCTATGTACCTTTCTTGAAAACCTTTTGAGGTTAATATTTCATGATCGTTAAAACATCTTTGATCGAAGAAACCCCACTTAATGCATTCATTAACCACGCCATTAACGGTATTAATGTCAACATTAACCTTGTTACTGAACACATACTGTTCACGTTCGCTCCAAGGATAGTAATAACTTTTCTTATATATTTCAGACATTAAACGAATGATAACGCCAAAGCCTTCCATACCAAACTTAGATATTGGAACGACCAATTTATCGTCTTGGTCAATGTCAACATCTAAGGGATAATAGTCTAGACCGTCCTTAACTGGTCGTGCCATAATATCGCCATCCCTTTCATGCCAGCCAAACAATACGCTTAGCATAGTTAAACTTTACTGGTGTTAAATTAGGATATGTTTTATTAAAATAATCGACTGCAGCTGCATTGAAAGCTTCTTGATCTGTCTCATATAAAGACCAAATCTTTTCGTGTAAGCATGATTGCGTTTTGATGTGGTTATTTAGCTTTAGCACGCTGCACCACAGTTAATTGCTTGACCATTTTACAAAGACGATCAAATGTTGCCTTACCTATCGATTCATGATTAATGCAATGTCTGCCGTTCGCTAGAGTAGCTCTAACAGCTTCTTCAATCGTTAACTTGGTACAAGTGTATCTAGCAAGTGACATCGTAACTACAGCTTGCTCAGAGGCTTTCTTTAACCATCTAAAACGCATAATATCAACTACCTTCCTATGTATTGATGTATCAGCTACATCTAGCACCCTGTGATCGAGGAGGTCAATCACTGAGCGTTAGATAGAGCTGATGCTCTATCATTCACTTTCTATCAGATTTCAATTTTAATGTCAGTAATATGGCTAAAATAGTAGCTTCCACATGCAGGACAGACCGGTTCTTCGACCGCTTCGCTTTCAACCGCGTATTTAACATTGCAATGATCACCTTCACACTTATAAAAACTAAATCCAATTAATTGGAATTCGCTCATTTCATTACCACCTTTCTAGCTAATTGTGGTATAATAGAGACAAATAGATCCTTGAATCGGGTCGCAACTGATGCACGCTTTGCAGAGCGTGTATTTTTTTGTTCATTTTTCGAAAAGTTGATTAACATATGTAAATATGACTGCATACCCTCTTTCTTACTACCGTCAAAACGCTCCGGATGCTTGTCCATCCACGCTAAGTTGTGCTTAGCAGCTTGTCCTGCTTTTACAGCATCTTGGATCAATTGCTCTCTTGGCATTTTCAAATCTCCTCTCATTAAGCTACTCCAGTGATTTGCATTAAGCTTTGCAATATTGTTGCTGGATCTACGCCATATAAAAATGCAATTCCGATATCCATTGAATTTGTGAACTTCGTCCAATCCCTGAACGTTTCTACATCAATAGGATTACGATCTTTTTCTAGCTTGCTGATACTGCTTTGAGTGCGATTCATCATCATTGCCATCTTGATTTGACTAATACCAGCACGTTCTCTACAAGCCTTTAATAGAGCACCTGCGGTCATATGTACACCTCCCTTCATAATTTTATTCCTGATAGGAATAAGTACCACTTGGAATATCACAAGGAAGATTATGTATTATTATTAAGTTATCCCATTCCCCTACGCCGCTTCCCAGAGCGGCGTTAACCTTTAATTTTTGTATTAACTAACTCTGACACTCGTAAAAGTAACCTTTCATCATTTTCAATAAAAAATAAAATATCAGATGCGGTAATCATCGATTCATAAATATCTTTTTCAACAGGCGGGCGATGTGAATAAATTGTTAGTTCTAATTGAACAAATAGCCCACTTTTCTTTAATTTTACTGAGTAATCAGAACTCGTATTTCCAGTTCG
>DXHF01000211.1 GCA_019113605.1 Candidatus Paenibacillus intestinavium | reverse complement strand
GTTCTAATTCAATAGAATTATCTGCTTCATCATGTTTTTTCGGTTTTTCACCGTAAGTATGATTAACTTCTCTAGCTAGCTCTCCAACTTCTTCAGCAAGTCTGGCAACTAAAGCGAGTGGACTGAAATAGCCTTCCTTGAATTGTGAAATGTAATCATCGACTTCACGCTGTAATTGTGCTAATGATTTCTCAGCCATTTTCATACGCCCCTTCTTCAAGAACCATTCATTTATATGTTACCGTATCAGTATTAATAAAACAATGTTTTTTGCGAGAGAAAGTAAGGTATACTAATGCATAATATACTGTGCGAAAAGGATCGATGCATATGCCCTCAACAATAAAAACGTCACTAAGACAGTTAATTCCAATTACAATTGGAGCCGCTTTATACGCTTTTGGTTTACAAGTTTTCGTGATCCCTAACCAGCTTATGGAAGGCGGGGTTACAGGGATAGCTGTTCTATTAAATTATATTTTTAACCTACCGATGTCAATTACGACTTTGCTCATTAATATCCCCTTATTTCTAGTTGGCTGGAAAATACTCGGTGGCAAAAAAATGATTTATACGATATACGGCTCTGTAATGCTATCTCTTTTTCTCGCTTTGTTAGAATACGCTTCACGTAACCATTATTTAATCTCATTCAATCAAAGTTATGACTCCATGCTAATTGTACTTTATGCTGGCGTAACGCTCGGTGCTGGGCTCGGCATTGTGTTTCGCTACGGCGGAACTACGGGCGGTATCGATATTATTGCCCGTATTTTATCTCGTTGGCGCGGATATAGTATGGGGCAGATCATACTAGTGTTTGATGTAATTATAATTGGTATCTCTGTGTTCTACATTTCAATTGATAAAGTGCTATACACACTAGTCATGGTTTTCATCGCGTCCAAAATGATTGATTTTATTCAAAATGGAGCGTACACCGCCAAAGCCTTCTCCATTATTACAGATAAAGGCGATGATATTGCTCATAGAATAACAATGGAGCTTGAACGAGGAGTCACGATTGTTCCTGCCATAGGAGCATATTCAGGAAAAGACAAAAAGGTCGTATATTGCGTCGTCCACCGCTCCGAGACTCATCGTCTGAAGCAGCTTGTACGCAATATCGACCCGAACGCTTTTGTCGTCATTGATGAGGTGCAGGATGTGCTAGGTGAAGGCTTCAAAGTAGAGGAATAGTTCAAAAAGTGGACTTTGATAACGATGAGGATGCGTTGTAGCGTAGCCGACGTCGAATATGAAGCGAACTTGGGAAGTCCGGTACGCATGTACCAATAACGTACATTTACGTTTCCTCCTCCCTCAAGTAGCGCTTCATCTTCTTGGCTTTCGAAAGCCCACTTTTTGAACCTCTATTGGAAGTTTCGACCTGTTGATCGCTCGTGTACTCAAGTGTACACATTGCTGGTAGCTACTTAGCAGAAGACCATCCTTAAACTTTTTTCACTCCGAACGGTGCTTGCTTATATTTACGATACGCTGTAAAGGTTAACAAGCCGGATATAAAGGCACCAATTAACAATGCCAATGTTGTTGGATTCCACCCACTTGAGGCGTCCACGATCGGAACTGTGATCGTCTCTTCCGCTTGCGCAAATAGCGTATGAATCGTCTCTTCGATATTATTTATTGCGGTCTCTATTTCCTTAGCTTGCTGAGGTGTCCACGTTACTTGTGAAGCTTCTTCAAAAAATCCATTAAGCTGTAATGTACGCTGCAGTAATTCCGCCATTCGCAGTTCATCCCCGACCATATACGCTGCTGTTTGCATTCGGTCAACTCTTTGTTGGAAAATCGTTAGATGAGCAATCACATACTTCGTTTTGTCATCTGGTGGCACTGTCAATATCGTTGCTTTGCGAATCGATTGCAAATCATCTAACAATACGGACTCATATTGAAGCCACGGACCATGTTCAGCCTGCAGCAGTGCATCACTCGCTAACAATAATGAACTAATAGGCTCGCGCCAAATGACATTAGGTTTATTATTAACGATACCTTCCTCAATCGCCAACACATCCTGCTTCATTTGCTTCCAAGCTGTAGCAGTTCCATATCGTAATAACTGGGGTTGATTCAGTTGATTTTTTATATTTTTCACCGTTTTATATGCTGCTTGTTTATGAGATTCATTACCCTCAGCATACAATTCAGATATTGAACGATCTAATTTCAACAATCGTGCATAGGATGGATCATCAACATCGCTTGTCCTATTATCAGAATACCCTAACACAGAAGCTCCAGAAGATAACAAACAAATGATGCAAAACAGCGCTAATAAAACTATTTTAAATTTCATATGAGCAACCCTCCCATTATTAATCTATGAGAGGTGAGGACAAGTTATGACCTTAGTTTCTTCTTCCATACAAAATAACCTGCTAATAAACTAGCCAAAGACAAACTAATCGTAAACCATTTCACTTCGGTAACATAATCATGTAATACTGTTGGCAAAAACGGATAAATGCCATAGTGATAATCAAATGTGTCATTAAGTAGCAGCCAGCCTGTTGCAATCGTCAACGAAATACCACTTACACGCATGAAGCGGACGTACAGCAACGCTTCAAAAGCCATGGCAAGATGTGAAGTCATCAGCATATAGCTTTGCCATTCAAGCGGTTCACCTTGCGTAGCACCGGCTATTATTATCGCAGTTGCCCATATCCCGTATTTCACTGAGCATACAACAGCAAGTGCTTCAATAGCGGTTCGACTCCAGCGTACAATGCGCGAAGTCCCCTTCGGGGGATAGAGCATATACAACACAGCGATGGTGAAAAAGAGACTAGCCGTCGGTGAATCTGGGACGAATACTAGTAACCAACGCCAATTTTCATAATTTGCAATTGTCCATTGTAACTGACCGTCATACCAAATATAACCGTAGATTGTACCTAATAAATTGATTAGAAATAACGGCCATAGGAAATTACGATTCATTAAAAACGATTTACTGAAAAACCATTTAACATTCATAATAGTTATCCTTTCAAAAAAGACCCGATCGCAACTTGCGATCAGGTCTTAACAGATATGTTACTCTTGCGTTTGTTTCGCTAACCAAGTTGCTAATTGATCAATTTCATCATCTGATAATGTTCCTTGGAACGAAGGCATATCTGTTCCTTCAATACCATTAGCTATAATAGTGTGAATTTCTTCAACTGACTTAGAGTTACCGACTCCAAGCAATGAAGGTCCCATTGCTCCATTAAGATCAACTGCGTGACATCCAAGACATTTAGACTCATATATAACCATTGCAGGGTCATCAGCCTCAATAATAGCAGGAACTG
>DXHF01000210.1 GCA_019113605.1 Candidatus Paenibacillus intestinavium | reverse complement strand
AATCACCTACAAAAATGAGTATTTTAAGAACGGGTGCTTTTTTATTTATGGAGGTCGGATATGAAAAAGTATCATTGGAATCCGTTGCGAAAGCATGTGGAATTACAAAGGCTAGTGTCTATTATTACTTTAATAATAAATCGGAACTATTTACAGAATGTCTTGTTGCAGTGATGACCATCGCACATAGCGCAACTGTCACTATATTAAGTGAACCCATACCTTTGAAAGATAAATTAATTAAAATTGCCATTCGTCAAATGAGTAATGCCAATCTTGATTTTGAATCTATGATGAGAGATGCCACTTCTGAATTATCTGATGAACAGACTATTAATATTCGAAAAGCTGAAAAAAAATTACACGATGTGATCCATGATGCTTTCCAAAAGGCAATCGATAGTCGTGAAATAGCGAATCAGCACTCACCTATCATACTTGCACATACTTTTGTAGCATTATTGACGATGAAAAACCATCTTAATCTAAAGCAGCAAAATATTCCTGTCGAAAAGCTTGTAGAGCAAATGATTGATATTTTGTGGACAGGTATACAAAAAGAGGGACAATCTGCTACGACTATATAATAGACGTAGTAATTGCCCCTTTTTGTATCACAAACTTATAAAATAATAATTGCAAATACTGCTGCCAGGACGAAACGATAGTAGGCAAACCATGATAATTTAAGTTTTTTCATCAAATTAACGAAGGTTACAACTGCCAACATCCCGACGATGAACGACGCACATAATCCTACAAGAAATAACGGCAGATCAGTTGATGTTAAGCCTGCACGATTGTCTATAAGATCAAGTAAGCTTGCTGCACCCATAATCGGTACAGATACAATAAATGTAAATTCAGCAGCTGCTTTTTGGCTTGTACCCGCTAATATACCACCTGAAATTGTAGATCCAGATCGTGAAAATCCTGGCCATAACGCTAATATTTGAAAACAACCGATGATGAGCGCTTGTTTATAGCTAATATCATCTATTTCTTCAGCTGTCACCTCTCGCTTGCTTCTTTCTGCGACAATCATCAGAATACCACCAAGCACTAGACCGATCAGTACAGTAGATGGTCCGAACAAATATTGCTTAATGACAGAATGTAGCAGCAAACCAATTATGCTTGCAGGTAACATAGCAAGTAATATATGTATGAAGTTCAATCCTTGTTTTAATTTGAATTGTAATACTTTCATAAATGTTTTGAAATATAATACGAGCACTGCTAGTACTGCACCAAATTGTATAACCACTTCAAACGTCTTAGCACGCTCACCTTCGAATCCTAACAAATGACCAACTAAGATCAAATGGCCAGTAGAGGAAACCGGTAAAAACTCTGTCAGCCCCTCCACAATACCCATAATCATTGCTTTAATTAAATCCAACACTTAGACACACTCCTTCTCGATTTTAGAATGAGAATCTGTACAAACCATCTGCTTGTACATTACTATTCTATGCATGACCGAGTCCAGACATTTCTGGTTCTTGTGCCTCAACAATAATTTCTATACTGCGAATGCGATTTTCATCTCGCTCACGAATAATAAAAGTGGCATCGGCATAGTCCCATTCAATATTTTCTTCTAGATCTGGTTGCAATTGATACAACCAGCCTCCAATCGTATGCGTTTCACCAACATCCAAATCCAAGCCTGTCATCTCATTCACATCAGTAATTAGTGCGCGACCTTCAACAAGAAAGCGCCTTTCATCAATGCGATCTATTTCTTCTCGCTCATCTGTATCGAACTCATCGCGTATTTCCCCCACGATTTCTTCTATAATATCTTCAATTGTAATCAATCCAGATGTACCACCGTATTCATCAAGTAAAATGGCCATATGAATTTGTTCACGTTGCATCATGGTCAACAGCTTACGAATAGCTATAGTATCGGGTACTGATAATACACTTTGCATCATGTTCATAATATTAGGTTGCTCTTCTACGTTTGTAATATGCTGAAATAAAAACACTTTTGTATTAAGCAATCCGATAATATTATCTTTATCACCTTGAGCAACAGGAAAGCGCGTATATCGTTCACTCATAATGGTATCCACATTGTCTTCTCTGCTGTTCTCTACAAAAACACATACCATATCCGTTCGTGGCACCATTATATCTCGTGCCAAAGTATCATCAAAATCAAAAATATTGGTCATATATCCCAATTCGCTTTTATTGATTTTGCCATTCTCATAGCTATCATTCAATATTAGACGTATCTCTTCCTCGCTGTGAGCATCTGTTTCGTTCATTAATGTATAGCCCATCAGCTTCACTAGAGCATTGGCCGATCCATTAAGTACCCATATAAATGGGTATGCAATCTTATGAAACCATATAATTGGCGGGGCAAGCTTCAACGCCATTGCTTCTGATTTGATGATAGCAACACTTTTCGGTGCAAGCTCACCAAACACGACATGGAGAAAGGTTACAAACAGAAAGGCGATTATAAATGCAATAATATCACTAATTTCAGTAGATAATGGCAATTGAACAAACAAGGGATGAAGTAGCTTTGCTACAGTTGGTTCACCTAACCAACCGAGCCCTAATGCAGTAATCGTAATACCAAGCTGGCATGCCGAAAGATAGCCATCAAGCTCCTTCGTAACGATTTCTACTGCCTTTGCATTTTTAATGTTTTCCGCGACCATTTGCTGAACTCGGCTTGGCCTAACCCGTATAATAGAAAATTCCGTCGCAACGAAAAAAGCTGTAAGTATTAATAACACAAGAAATACAATTAAGTTCATAATCATCTCTGCAGAGCTCCCCTCGCGTACTATATACCGAGATAGATTCTCCTTAGAGAAGAGTTATTATGCATTACTAGTATGGTATGTCGTCAGTGGACTCCACAGACTGAACGTTTTCATCAGCTGAATCAGTCTCATTGGCTGTATCCTTCACTTTCGTACCAATGATCTCCATAATGTCTTCTAAGGGTGGAGGTGCTAGCAGTTCAACAGGAGACATCCCTTTTTCAAATTGCAACGCATCACCTTCAATGACTGCTACGTAACGATCATTATGTTTGGCGATATGTACCGTAACCCCATAATCTGCTAATAGCCCTTTAATAGACACATTGCCTACTTTAAAAGCCATCGTTAAGTCTTCCTTCTGTTGGATAAGCGAATAATTGGCTTCCTCCACTTGCTGCGGTGTCCACCATTCCTGCAACTCCCGCTTCTCACTAGCAGCCCATACCTCTACTGCATTTTCTTCCTGCGACCGTTCACTACTTTCCGTGTCCTGCCACTTTTCTTCAATATACTGATGAACCATTTCAACCACTTGCTCACTGACGACTTCTGGTATCGGCTTTTCATAGCTTACATACTTCAGAAAATCTTCAAAGTACCTTGCATGTGAAGCTTGATGGATTTTCAGTTCCCAACGCTCGAGAATGCCGTCTTGCTCCATATGAGGATATTGAATTGACTTAATACTCCGCGCACTAAATGCCATCTCTACTTGCGCAATTAAGCTTCTCTCATCCGAGATCCGTGCAATTTTCGGCTCGAAGTCACATTTTAAAATGAATAGAAAAGGCTCATCAAAGAGCATATTCAACGTGCAAAGTGCAACGATAAATGCACCGCCGCGAACAGCTGAAGTATCCATATAGACCCGTACTAATTCATCACTTAAGCTATGAAATCGTTCCTTATCGCCTGCTTCACGAATACGTTGAAACAAATTATAATTCCCATTGCTGTCTAGCTCATAACCTGGCTCTACCATAAACATCCCCACTTTAGTTGGAGCATTAGGGGTGTTAGGATGACGCTCGACTTTACGCTTAACAATTTTCACAAATTCTTCATCGAGAAATGATTTCAATGCGCTATCTGCGTATTCTTCACCATCCATCGTTTGATAATGCTTGAAAGCTTTGTAGCTACTTGCCGAGCCCTTATCACTTTCCGATTGGATAACGAAAAATGATAAGTAGTTCATACGAAAGTCCATTAATTCAACGCTCCTACTAATAAAATAACAAGTATACTTTGAATGATAATAATAGCTGGAATACCAATCTTAAAGCTACGATGTTTTGTTTTATGACGGAAATGATACATCGCCATATAAGTGCCTACTGCTCCGCCTAATGCGCTAAATAGAAAAATATGACGTTCAGGAATACGAGCTGTATTGCGACGTGCACTTTCTTTATCCTTACCCATTATCCAATACAGATACACATTTAGAAACAGTATATAACCTATCACCCAATATAAAGGCTCCATGCAATCGTCTCCCTATTCATCTCAATTCTGTGCTACTTTTTTAGTCTAGTATATATTCTACTACAGTCCATCCCCACTTTGCACCTAAATTGAATATACTCTATTATATAATATAAAAGGAGGTTGATGATCTGTGAGAAACGCAAACAAAGAAGCTATCTATGCGTTATGTGACTTCATTAATCAGAATTTTAAGAAAGTGTACAAGTCTCCATATAGCAAAAGCTTCTATAATAAGGAAGTGGACTGGGGATACAAGCCTGAAGGAGTTATTCGCATATCCGATCATTGGAATTTCCTGAGCAATAACGAGATTCACTGCTCTACTCATCAAGAAATTAATAACGATTCACAGTGCATTGGTATATTTGAAGGTGGTAAATTCAACATTATTGAAAGCTATAATGCTGAATATGCTTCCTCTGCCGCTGTTGGTGATCGAGTGTATAAGCTATACATTGATGAGAATGGATCTTTCGTAACAGATGTAGTGGTTGGGCAAGAACCCCTCTACGCTCCAGGAATAGAAGACCGCAGAATTACTTCCTACTTCCTATTATCTGGGTATTAATTCCTAATCAACCTACTTCATCTGATCTATTCTATTGTCTAACGGATAGAAAACAAGCTGCAGCGGAAATGAAGATCCTGCTGGCGGGATAAATTCAATCGTTAATTTCTTGTCTTTCTTCGATGTTTGTCCTAGCGATACGAACCCGTCCATTGGTGCTAACACACCAGATATTGGTACTCGCACAAATTGTCCATTCACTTTGAATGCTCCTTTGAAGGTACCTCCTCTAGCCATTAATAGTACGGCCATATTATGAGGATTATGTATCGTTATATCATAAACTACACCATAATTACCCGATAGCTTCGTCGCTACATTACGCTGCACATCATATCCATTAACGAATGAATCGGCAATACCATCACCGATAACAAGTCTTTGTAATTTTTTAGTGCCCATTTTTGACATATTAAGCTCTCTATGAATAGCAGAAGCCTCAAATGTCCCTCTAACATGCCCTTCATATGCTAATTTCGAAAGTGAAAGCATATTCGTACTTGCTTCTGTATCTGCTGCAAACGTCATTTGCAATTGCCCCGTCGCTTCCACATCAACTATCGCATTAATACCATACTCCGGGAAAAGTGTTGGGAACTGACGGTAGATGATCGTCTCTCCTGGTTGAACGACGAATTCTTCTGTAATCTCGTCGTGCAATAAGAAATCGATAGCAGCTTCACTACCAAGTAGCATTGCATTTTGTGATGGGAGTGCTTCACCGACATTGTTCGTTACCAATGTAACTGGTGCAGATCCATTATTCGTCGCTAATATAGCTAGCTGAATATTTCCACCAGATTTATTAACATGGTTCGCATATAAACGCACCTTACCATTAATATGATCTTCATATAAAATCCCTGATGTTCTAATATTTTCGGGGCTATCACTTACAAGTAGCTTACGAGTAGTATCGTATGTCGTTTTATAGGCAGATTCGGGGATTTGTAACAGTTGCGAATTGAATATGGAATCTGATGCTTTAATAAATGAGCCCGCTTTCGCAAAATATACACCATATTCAAATTCGGTAAACATAACGCGATCCGTTACTTTGATTTCTTTCGTATAAGCTTCACTTACATTACCATTTTTGTCAGTTGCAACGAGTGATACTTCATGCGTTCCTGCTTCAAAGAACGCCTCTTGCTTCCCTGTCCATGATAAGAAAACAGACTCTGAATCTGGATCGTAGCTTAAGTTCGTATACGTAATGGTTTCACCAATATGATAAGTTTCCTTATCAACAGCAAACTTCGCAACGGGAGCTGAACTACGCTCGCACTCAACATTCACTTGCGTCTCAGGTATGGAGGTAGGCATAATTATATCATTTGTTAGACGAGCTGCATTTACAAAGCTTTGTTGTGGAACGACAAATGCCGCACTAGCTAGAATACAAGTACTACAAATAAGCGCTACCCATTTTTTTTGCATTGTTTTCCTCCGGATGCTTTCATTACCTGCCCAGTACACTCCACACTGCCGAATATCATACACAAAGTGGATTTAGTTATTACTCATGCTGTGTTGCGTTATGTTCATGTTGAGATGCAACTGCTTTATAGACCGCTTTATATACAAGCTCCGCAAGCTGGCAGCCTAATTCTGTCGCCGTTCCTGCATACAAATGCTCGTGAATATAACATTCTCGTTGCGTGGA
>DXHF01000209.1 GCA_019113605.1 Candidatus Paenibacillus intestinavium | reverse complement strand
GATCTTAAGGAAATGCAAAATGAGTATGCAGAAGAAGGTATGTCAGGCATCGATCCTCGTTATGTTATTAACCGTATTTCAAGTGCGTTAATTAAAGGTGATATGGAGTGTATTAATGCGCTTGACGTATTGCGGGCATTGAAGGATGGGCTGGATCAGCATGCCTCGATTACGAAGGAAGAGCGAGAGCGCTATTTGAATTTCATTTCAGTTGCTCGCAAAGAGTATGATGATCTTGCGAAGAAAGAAGTACAGAAGGCATTTGTTTATTCATTCGAGGAATCAGCACGAACATTGTTTGAAAATTATTTAGATAATATTGAAGCTTATTGCAATTGGGCGAAGATCAAAGATCCACTTACTGGCGAAGAGATGGACCCTGATGAACGACTGATGCGGTCTATTGAAGAACAGATTGGCATTAGTGAAAATGCGAAGAAGGCGTTCCGTGAAGAGATTCTTATTCGTATCTCTTCTTATTCTCGTAAAGGGAAGAAATTTGATTTCACTAGCCATGAACGATTGCGTGAAGCAGTGGAGAAAAAGTTGTTTACTGATCTGAAAGATATTGTGAAAATTACGACGTCAACGAAAACTCCTGACGAAAGTCAATTGAAACGAATCAACGAAGTATCCGCACGACTTATGGAAGAGCACGGCTATTGCCCAGTATGCTCCAATGAATTACTACGCTATGTCGGTAGTTTGCTAAATCGTTAGAGGAGTGTAATTATGCGGCATGAGGCCAAATGGGTGGATGAGCCACGAAAGTAGCGATAGGGTCTAAAATTAGAATCACTGTGCTAGAAAATTCGTAAAAGCAGTTATACACACTGTAATGAAGTTTAATGTATATTTTGCCCGATGGTGCTATCATATTCGACTCATAACAAAACGAGCTAGTCTACGTTCATCCTCATGACGTATAGGCTAGCTCGTTTTTGTTATGGAGCGGATCAGCTCATATTAGAAAAAGATTAGAATAAGAATTTACTTCAAAAACTGGAACACTTTCGCGCCATGTGCTGGGATCGCAAACGACTTAGCATCTTTTGCGATGATCGTAGTATTCTCCCATGCTTCGATAACTTGAGAATAACTCGACCAATCGTTCACATATGCAGCAAGCTCAGTAGAAAGCTCCTGCTCACCGATATTGAAAATAGCTACATAAGTCGAATCGTTAGCACCTTCCGCCGTCCAGACGATACAATTGCTCGTACGAGAGTGCAGGCGGGCGTTTGCAGAGTGTTGATTCATCTCTATAATATGTTTGTTCGTAATCAAATTCAAAGTCCACTCATCATTATCACGAAGCTCCCCGCCAAAGAATAACGGAGATCGGAAAATACCCCATAGCGACATCATCGTAACTTGTTCATCCTTCGTAAAGCGAGTCCAACGGTCTGCACCGCCACCATCAACGGAGCGAATGCCAATATGTCCTAATGGAAGCATATCGCAGTCAGGCCAGCTGCCGTTGCCAGACTTGCCTTGCCATTTCTCACAGCGATCGAACATATCAAGCAGCAATGACCAGTGATCCCAGAAGTCATCTGTCATGCGCCACATATTGGCGTGCGTAGATAGGAAGCCCGCATGCTCTAGTGGTGCTGGACCTGGTGAAAGACTTAAAATCATTGGTCTGCCGCAATGCTGGAACGCATTTTGAATTAAGGCGATTTCAGGAAGATGAATATTATATAGACGTGATGCAGCGATATCATCTACTTTAATAAAGTCTACACCCCAGCTAGCGTATAGCTCCAGCAAAGAGTTATAGTATTGCTGAGCGCCTTCTTGAGCAGCATCGACACCATACATATCTGTATTCCATGGACAAATAGAGTTAGCAGAAGCGATTTGTCTAGCGGTAGCAGTTGACCCTTTAATCGCTGTATTCTGATGTGCGGCTTGGCGAGGAATACCACGCATAATATGAATACCGAATTTCAAGCCAAGACCGTGTACATAATCAGCCAAAGGCTTGAAGCCTTGTCCATTAGCTGCTGATGGGAAACGGTTAACTGCGGGAATGAGACGAGAAAACTCATCCATTTCTAATGGCACGAACTGTCTATAGGCGGAAGAAACCGCGCCTGGTTCACTCCATTGGATGTCAACAACGATTGTATCCCATCCAGATGACAATAAATGCTCAGCCATATACTCAGCATTTCCGCGAATTTCAGCCTCAGTTACTGCTGCTCCATAACAATCCCAGCTATTCCAGCCCATAGGCGGAGTAGGGGAGAAAAGACGATGATCCATTCGATATCCCTCCGATAAGTTGTTCAATATGAATTAATGAATAATACATTATTGATCTAATCTTAATTGGATTGAACGTTTATGAATACGATAAAATAGATACTTCAATAGCACAATATTGCAGCTATGTTGCGAAGTTGAATATAATTGACAAAACTTAATTGAAATATAATTTATCATACTGCAGCTGATGCTTTGTTGAACGAAATGAAGCGGGAGTTTGACCGATTAATTTACGAAAAACTCTAATATAGTAGCTTGCCGAAGAATAGCCGACTTCCTGTGCGATATATTCTAGAGAATGAGTAGTGGACAATAGCAATGTTAGTGAGTTTTCAATCTTCTTTCTATTCAAGTAATCGTTCGGCGTGACACCCATATATTTCGTAAATGTTCGGATAAATTGATACTTGGACAAGCCAAGCTGATTAGCAAGCTCCTCTTGCCCGATCATATTCTGATAATGCTGATCAATATATTGAACAGCGGCAGTAATCGAAGCGGGTAGTTGCATAGGCCTAGGAGAAACTTTAGCATACTTTCTAAGTTCAATAACAAAGGAATATACATAAGCAGAGGCGACATATTCATCGGTAATAAATCCTGAGTGAGCTGCTGAGATAATCTCCTCTAATATTTGAATCGGCTTACTATTAGGCGGTAAAGTAGGCGTGCGACCAAGAAATTGCACAATCTCGTTCCAAAATGGCAGAATTGTATGCGGACGGATGAGAATAAAGTAGAAATGCCAGCCCTCTTGCTGTGGATCATAGTAGTAGCAATGATCACTAGGAATTTCGGTTAGAAAAGCTTGATGTGACTGGATTTTTAACGATTGTTGGTCAATATCTAAATGACCGTTACCTTCGAGTGTATACTGAAACAGTAGCAACGGGCCGTCCTGACGCTCTAACCCATGCCAGCGATATTGTTCATGCGTAATATTAATATTATCATGACCAACGGCAAAGAGATGACAGAGTGGTAGATGAATATTCACATAGTTATTAAAGCGAAATCCATAGGTTTCATAAGGTAAATTCGTAGGCATACAATACCCCCTTCAAGTGGTGTAAATACTATAAAGCAATACGGCGAAAATTGATAGTTAAAGTAGATTAACATACACTAAAATATACCAATATTTTTGTTGACTAATAAATGTAATCATTGTAATATATTCCATGGTCATACTCATAGATAAAATTTATAGGGTCTGTCTACAGTGATAAGAAGTAGCTGGCACACATAGTAATATAATATCGATTGTTTTTTTGAGTATGAACGATAATAAATGAAGGACGTGATGATATGCAAGAAACAGGTCAACAAGGATATCAACAACAGCCTGGATATCCCCCGCAATACATGTTGCAAGAGCAAGTGGCACCAGTCGTTACTGTGAAAGAATGGTTAATTACAATGTTAATATTAATTATCCCTATCGTAAATATCGTGATGATGTTTGTATGGGCATTTGGTGGGGGAAATCCTTCAAAAGCAAATTATTTTAAGGCGGCATTAATATGGGCGGCAATTATTACTATCCTCTATGTTGTAGTATTTGTATTGATACTAGGCTCATTAGCCGCCACATTCTCTTAAGTTTAATATTTCGAGATTAGAGTAGATTAATATAACTTCGATAATTTGGTATGAAATTATATTACTACTTGTAACAAACAAGGCAATGACCTCTTTATTGAGACCATTGCCTTGTTTGCGTTCTATTGTATGAAGAATGAATCAGATTTATGAACTTAAGATGCGGGTTTGAGTATTAATCTTCAATCTGTTTAATGATTCTCGCAGGGTTTCCGCCAACGACAACATTATCAGGTACATCCTTAGTTACAACGGAACCTGAAGCGACGACAACATTGTTGCCGATTGTAACTCCAGGGTTAATAACAGATCTTCCACCAAGCCAGACGTTATGACCAATGGTTACAGCCTTACCATATTCCGCACCGGTAATTCTAAGCTTTGCATTAAGTGGGTGAGTAGCTGTATAGATATGAACTCCTGGTGCGATAAAGCAGTTATCACCAATACGGATTTCACATACATCCAAAAATACGCAATCGAAGTTAGCATAGAAATTTTCACCAACATGAATATTGTATCCATAATCACAACGAATAGTTGGTTCTATGTACAAAGATTCACCAGTAGAACCAAATAGTTCTTTCAGTAGTTCTGTTCGTAATTGTCCTTCGCTTTCAAGCGATTGATTGAATAATCGAGTTAGTCTGCGTGAATGATCTCTGCCTCGTAGCAATTCGGGATCAGAAGCAAGATACAGCTCACCATTTATCATTTTTTCTTTTTCAGTTTTCATAATAACCTCCGTAAGTATCTCAATCAGTTTATCTTGTTCATCATAACATATTCGTTCACGCCTTCAAGTCAATATAAGATCTCGTTAGTTTGCTTATTGTACAACCACTAGAAGAATCTTTTTGAATAGACTTGATAAATTAGGGGCATATGTATTAGAATGAGTAATAATAGTTAAATACATTGAAGAGGAACAGTAAGATTTTCTGAACACTCAGAGAGCTGTTGGTAGGTGCGAAACAGCTGTAAAGAACTTCTGAACTAGCCTTGGAGTTGCTCACTGAACTTGTAGTATGTAGGTGAAGCCGGAGCCTAACCGTTATCAATAGGAGGATATATGACATTATGTCATAATCCGCTAAGAGCATACCGACAGGTATGAATTGGAGTGGTACCGCGTAAGATGACAAGTCTTTCGTCTCTATTTTTGGAGATGGAAGACTTTTTTGTGCTTTTATAATGTAATTCTACAATGAACATTTAGGAAAAATTAGAGAAAAAGGATGGTTATTACGATGAAAAATTACGATAAGTATACTAAAGGTTATTTTATGCCACCTGTGTCTAGCTTGAAATGGACGCAAAAAGAATACATTACTGAAGCACCGACATGGTGTAGCGTTGATCTAAGAGATGGTAACCAAGCGCTAATCGTTCCTATGAATTTAGAAGAAAAACTTGAATATTTCAAATTGCTTGTAAAAATCGGATTTAAAGAGATTGAAGTGGGATTCCCAGCAGCATCAGAAACTGAGTTTACATTTTTACGTACACTAATTGAACAAAACTTGATCCCTGATGATGTAACGATTCAAGTGTTAACACAAGCTAGAGAGCATATTATTAGAAAGACATTTGAATCTTTGAAGGGTGCACCAAGAGCCGTTGTACATTTGTATAATTCAACTTCTGTTGCTCAGCGGGAGCAAGTATTCAGAAAGTCTAAAGAAGAGATTATTAATATTGCAGTAACAGGTGCTGAATTGCTGAAAACATGTGCAGAAGAAACGGAAGGTAACTTCCAGTTCCAATACTCACCTGAAAGCTTTACAGGTACTGAGATCGAGTTTGCGCTTGATATTTGCAATGCGGTGCTTGATGTATGGCAGCCGACAGCAGACAATAAAGTAATTATGAATTTGCCTGTTACGGTATCGATGTCAATGCCTCACGTCTATGCAAGTCAAATTGAGTATATGAGCGAAAATATGAAATATCGTGAAAATGTCATTCTGTCTCTACATCCACATAATGATCGTGGAACTGGAGTTGCCGATACTGAGCTTGCACTACTTGCAGGTGGACAAAGGGTAGAAGGAACATTATTCGGTAATGGAGAAAGAACTGGGAATGTGGATATCATTACACTTGCACTGAACCTGTATTCTCATGGTGTTGATCCTCAATTGAACTTTGAAAATCTTCCGGAAATTCGTACAGTGTACGAACGATTAACGAAGATGACAGTTAATGAACGACATCCGTATGCGGGCGAGCTTGTATTTACTGCATTTTCGGGTTCTCACCAAGATGCCATTGCAAAAGGGATGAAATGGCGTGAAGAAGAAGATCGCCAATATTGGTCAGTTCCTTATTTGCCAATTGATCCACTAGATATTGGTAGGCAATATGAAGGTGATATTATTCGCATTAACAGCCAATCTGGTAAAGGGGGTATTGGCTACTTATTGCAACAAAATTATGGGCTTGACCTTCCGCAGAAAATGCGTGAAAACTTTGGCTACAAGGTTAAAGATATATCAGATCGCTTGAACAAAGAAATTATGACAGAAGAAATATATAATATCTTCAAAGAGGAATATGTAAATATTAAAACTCCAATTGAATTTGTGAATTATCATTTCTCCAAATCTGATGATTTCCAAACGGTTGTACAAGTAATTAAAAACAGCGAAGCATTGGAGCTAACAGGTACTGGTGATGGTCGACTTGATGCGATTAGTAATGCATTGCAAACAAATCTAGATATTAGTTTCTCTAATCTCACTTACAAAGAGCATGCGCTAGATGTTGGATCTAAGTCTCAAGCGGTTTCCTATATCGGAATTACTGCAGCGGACGGAACGATGTATTGGGGCTGTGGCATTCATGTTGATATAATGACTTCATCAGTGAAGGCACTAGTAAGTGCAGTTAACAAAATGATCGGCTAATAGTAATACAAAAGCAGGATGACGATGTCATCCTGCTTGTTTTTTGATGGACGCTGAACGAATCAGACAAATTTTGCGCGATTTTTTAGGTCTAGAAATACGGCTTAGCATGGTTGCTTGTACAATTCTAACTACTGATCATGCTCTGAATTAGCAGGAACGACCATTACTGGGCAATCTGCGAGATGCATAACGCCTTGACTGACACTTCCCAGCACACCGCCTACAAAAGCACTGTGGCCACGAGAGCCCATAATGATACATCGAATCTGCCGTGCTTTAGCTTCCTCGCAAATCATATTTTTCGGAATGCCGATCATTAGCTTAGCTTCAAATTCGATACCTGCCTCCTCGAGAAGGTGCAGGGCTGTCTTGATAGCGTCTTCATGAAGAGCTTCTTGGTATAACAGAATATCCGACTTGTGAAAAAAATTAGTTGTGCTAGGTGTAGCTAAACTAGGCTGCACATTAATTAAGATGATTTTCTCCGCATACTTTCTAGCCATTTCAATTGCAACAAGCAAAGCACTTTGCGCACTAATAGAGCCGTCAAACGGAACAATAATATGCTGTCTCATAATCCGTCCTCCTCAGTCATTGTAATGGAACTATTCGGTATGGTCTTGCTACCTTTTATTATATCAGCAACTGCTATATCGGTGAACAATATTTCCGCTTTAATTCATAGCAGATAAGAGAGTATAATAAAACTATAACAATTTTTGATGAATAGGGTGAATAGTATGCTTAGGATGATAAGTAGAAGTATTCGTGATTTTCGGAGATCGTATCCCAAGCTACTAATTTTCGAATACATATATATGCTGCTTACGAGCGTCATCGTCATTCCAATTATTGCTTTTATATTCAATCGGATATTAAAGGTTGTAGGTTCGGGCTCGTTGCTGAACGACGAGGTCTACTTGCTAGGACTTACCTTTGAAGGTGTTTTTGGACTAATTATTATAGGGCTGGTCGCGTCCTTTGCGCTATTTATTGAACTATGTGTACTCATAATATTGGTACAGCAACGCTACTTTGGTAAAGATATAGCGATTTTAGATGCATTGCTAACTACATTGCGTCAGACACCAAGGCTATTAGGCTTCGGTATTTTTCAGCTATTTATCATATTGCTTGTCCTTATTCCAT
>DXHF01000208.1 GCA_019113605.1 Candidatus Paenibacillus intestinavium | reverse complement strand
ACTTCTCGGAGGAAACCATATCTGTTTCACCATCAAGCACAAAGCCCTCGATCCACGCATAGTACTTCTTGCCATCTCGACCTGTTAGATGATGGCTTACATCCGTTGGATATGCTTTCGGCTCATAAAATTCGCCCACCCATAGCACACCATCCGCATATGTCGCGAATCCAGCCTGTAGATCGACAGGCATACTGCCTTTAAACTTAATTTCTGCATTGTTTGGAGCTGACACAAGCTCCTGCAAATCAAGCTGATGCATAAAGTTCTCAGATGAAATCCATACATGCTTTTCACTAACAACAATGCCGCCTGCATGCCCTATATAAGGAGAACCATCTTCATGATATAGTACAACTGACTTAATTAGCTCATCAGTGGTAGCATCGATTACTGAAATAACACCAGGTCTGCCATCATTCATATAATATACAGATAATATCCAATCCTTTTCTTTATAATATACGACACCTTGCGGCACCAAATCCTGAGCTAGACCTGGAATAATCGGACCTTCCTCGCTAACCGCCCATAAAGCAGCGTATTTATCATCTTTAGCATTAATCGCTCTTTCCACTTGCGTAATAAGCTGGTGCCCTGGTGTAACGATTTGAACCTGAGATTTAAGTGACTCATTATCCGATTGATCAACAGCAGTTACTTCAAATCCGTAGCTCTTGTTGCCTGTTAATTGGTGGGCTACGAACGACAGCTGTGATGCTGGAACAGAATGCTCCAAACTTCCATTCATATAAATATTGTATTTAAATATGTCTGGTTCACTATTCGCTAGCCAGTTCACCGTTACTGTACCATCGCTAGCAGTCGCTTGTACGTTAGCTGGCGCTTGAGGTCGTAGCTGATGCACCTTCGTTTTTGCTGGTGCCTGCCCGCTTACAAGTGAGCCTGGAGTAGCTTCTTGCTTTCCAGCTATTTTCTCCATTACTACGCTGCCATCCTTCGGATAGCTAAACACAGTACTTTTCCCGACTGCCACATCGACTGAAGCATACACTGCTCTACTAATCTCGAATCCTTCAGCGTCTTCTATTACAACTGTACTTCCACCATTCACTAATCCACCTACATCATCAATAATGTAAATTTGCTCCTCAGAAAGATACTTACTTGCGTAAGAAGAATAATAATAGCTATTAAAACCTTCGCGTGTCAGCTCAGCAATTTCTGCTCTTCTTGTCCAGAATACTAAAGTCTCGCCTGCTGCTAAAACAACCGAATCTGTAATGATGTGATTCCAGCCTGATTTTATTTTATAACCCTGCAAATCAATACTCGCGTCACTCGCATTGTATACTTCAAAAAACTCAAATGCGTCTAGAGCTGCAAAATTATCCGTGTCTGGTGCAAGCTCAGTAATAAGTAGCTCAGGCAATTTATCTACCGGCTTGGCTAAAATCGCAGAAGAGTGAGCCGATTCGAGCTCTAAAACATTAAATGCCGAAACAGCCAGACTATATTCCTTACCGTTTATTAATCCACCAATATTTGCTTGAGTATTAGCTGCCGTTAATGTTTCATACAACACGCCATCCGAATACACTTTGTATCCAGCAATGTTTGACTCTACATTCGCAGCCCAGCTTAATGTGATTCGATTAATACCTGGCGTCACTTCTAGTCCTGTCGGTACGGCAGGGATCCCATCAGCGCCGTCTGCTATTGGCATTGACTTCATAAAATTGGTCGCTGAGGAGGAAAGACCTGCGGCATCCACTGCTCTAACCCAAAATATATAAGAAGTATTGTTCACTAATTGATCGAATTGATAAGCTTTATCGCTCGTTTGAGTCCTGGTAATCACTCGATCTGGATCTGTTGCAGCATAATATTGAATACTATATTGTGCCACAGTCGCATCATCGGACTCCCATGTTAACTGAACCGTCTGATCTCCTGCAATTACAGATAAATTAGTAGGCGTCTTCGGGCCTAGCATTTGATCTGGTGTCAGCGTTCCCGGCGTAGCAAGCTGACCATTGGAGATCTTCTCCATATCGATATTACCGGCGTATCTGTAAGTAACACTTTTATCCTTATTCTCATTAGCACCATCATTAAAGCCGCTATTTTCTGTATTATCGTTAATAATAGCAGCACTAAGTAATGTGCCACTAGCATTAGCAATGCCTACTTTGCGGCGCGCTCCGTCTGCTAAACCTTGTGCCTCCGTTGTAAGTGCTACTTCAAATACTTGCTCAGTAATTAAATTGACATTGTAATTTGCATTAAATTCCGCTAATAGACTGTTTGGATTAGCGAATTTTTTCAACCAAAGCACCAATGTACCCTTTGCCTCAATACTTTTATTCGAAATCTTCCATTTGTTTGCTGGATTCGAAAAATTCGTTGTGAAGTATTGAAGCTGGTAGCCATCTAAATCAATTCTCTCCGTAGTGTTATTGTAAATTTCAACATATTCAAACAGTTGACCTGAACCTGAGGAATTTAGCACCGCTTCTGTGATTGTTAAATCAGGCATTACCTCTTCCGCATTTACCGCTAGAACTCCCCCAAAACTTCCAGATCCCAGTACGAGAGATACGACAAGCATCATGATCGTAATTTTACTAACTAAACTAAGCGACTGCCTCATATTCTAATCACCCTCCTTAAATTAAGAACAAAAAGACCCCCTTGCGTGAGCACACTTCCAATTAAGGAAATAAGCCATTATCGCAAGGGGGTTCTCAAGTTCTCTACCCTTATTCATCGTATTCTTTTATCACCATATTCAGTCCAGCGGCCCACATTATGTACCTACATTAAGCAACAGTTTTTTCTCCACTGCTCTTCCGTGCTCCAAAAGCAACTCTAGGGAAGCATCATCACCATATTCTAATATTGCTCGGAAAGGATGATTTAGATCATGCAATGCTGACCAGATTAATTCCCATTCGATTGTACCTTGGCCAATAGGCTGGTGAAGATCTTCTTGTCCATCGTTATCATGCAGATGGACAGCCTTTATTTTTGCGCCTAAACTGCGAATTAAGGAGGGTATATCCCAACCGTTAACATGAGCATGACCAACATCAACAAGTGCTGACACGGTACTAATTTCTTCATACAGTCGAATATACTCCTCTTGATCAAACAGTGCATATTCACGTATCCCTACATTTTCTACCGCTAAAACTACATTTAACTTTTGCGCTTCCTCTCCTAATCGCTTTAAGCTTTCCTTAGCAAAGTACTGGGACTGAGCACGAGAAAACAATGGCGTCGAGTAAAGATTGGGATGAATAACCATATGCTCAGCACCTATTCGTGCGCACCATTCTAAGCATTCCTTGTACACCTCGTATGAATATTCCCTTATTGCTGGATACCGAGCAGATGCTAGATTTAACTCCCAGATCGGACCATGAACACTTAAAGGTCCCTTGAAGTTTTGGAAGCGATTGCATTCCGTATCCCAATTTACCGGTTCATGCCAGCTAGGACCGTCCATCATAATTTCAATGCCGCCTGTCCATCGGCTAAGTAGTTGAGTACAATTATCCATTTGCTTCGTATAGGGTGCTAAATTAATAAAGATGGTCAACTCTTTTCACTTCCTTCTACGGAGTGTGATTCGCTTTAATATAATCCATCTTTATTTTAACACAAAAAAGGTTGTCGTTGAATATTCGGCTCATCCTAGCATAATTAATTATTCCTTCCAATCAATAAAAACTTCCTTTACCCCATTGATTTTCCATATTTCATTAAATAAGTTAAGCATTCCTTTTCGTTTCGTCGTATAAATTCTGAATTCCATCGTTATTCGACTTATGTTGTCATCAGTCACCCCTTCCTTCATCGCCATTTGTTCAATAACCATATTTTCTTTTTGCAGCAATGAAGTCACTACATCTACACCTTGAGGTCGATCTTGCATAACAAGCTTAAGAATTCCATATTTTTTGAAAAAAGTAAGCTTACTTTCCATTTTGTTAATAATCGAAACGATCGACAAAACGATAATAATCGTAATGACAGCTGGCCAGTAAAAGCCTGCACCGACACTTAATCCGATCGCGGCTACTAGCCACAATGTAGCTGCCGTCGTTAATCCTGAGATGACATGATTCGAGCGTCTCAGAATAGCTCCTGCCCCTAGAAAACCAATACCACTTACAACTTGAGCACTTAACCGAGCAGGATCGAATCTCGCATTCGGGTGATTAATCAACTCATTACCAAAACCATATATGGAAATTAACATAATTAATGCCGATCCTACAGAGACAAGTAAATGAGTTTTCAAACCGGCTTGTTTATTTTTCCGCTCTCGTTCCCAACCAATAACTCCTCCCAAAAGCGCAGCTAACAATAATCGGAATATGACAACGTCTAAGCCTATTTCAATATTGTACATGATTCATTGTCCTCCATTGGACCTGCTCAAATACTTCGGCTACTAGTTGTTAACCTTTTGCACATTGGCATCCTGCCAATCCCAAAGCTCCTTACTAGATGTTGAAATACCAATTACACCATTGCTTAGAGCTGTCTCAAGATCGTTAAGATCAACCATTAAGCCGCCAGCTATGACAGGCACGTCTACTTCACTACGTATCCGTTTCATAATTTTCGAACAAACCATACCAGGTAAAACTTCAATTGCATCTGGTCCAGATACTTTCGTCATTTTCATCCCATTATCAAGCGAAACAGAATCGAAAACGAACAATCGCTGTACAGTCATCAAACCGTATTTCTTCGCTTCCGTAATAATAGTGCTTTTCGTTGTAACTATCCCATCTACCCCAATTTTCTCCGCTGCATAGGCGACGCCCATCTTATCCTTACCAAGCCCGTCAATCAAATCAAAATGAATAAAAGATAGTTTACCTGCTTCTCGAATTTGCTCTACAATTGCTTCTATCGCAATAATATCGGATTTCAAAATAAACACAATATTGGATGTCGATTTTAAAATATTCGGTAATTCATCTTTATTCACTAACGATGTAATAACAGGCTTGCGCTTCAAACAATAGTCAAGTCGATCAAAGCTTTCAGTTGTTTTCTTCATTAATATCACCTCTAAATTGGTATCAATAGCAGATTAATCTGTATTGCTAGCCTTTAGAATATCATAGATGGAATGCATAATATAGGAAGGTTTATAGGCTGTTGTATCTACGTCATCCTGCCCTGTAATTCCTGTTAGGACTAAGCCGGTACTCATCCCCGCATCACGCCCCATTCTAATATCTGTTTCAAGTCGATCTCCTACCATTAAGCATTGGTCCGCATTTAGCTGCAAAATGTTCAACGCCGTAGTGGCAGTCAGTATCGATGGCTTCCCCATAATGATCGATATTTTCTGACCAGTAATCCCTTCGATGGCACCTATCATACCAGCGACATCCGGGATATCGCCGCCTGGCATTGGACATGTACGATCTGGATGAGTCGCAATGACCGCTGCTCCTCGTTTAATAGATTGATAGGCAAAATCAAGATGTTCATAGTGAAAATCCCGATCCCAAGAGACAACTACGACATCTGTTTCTTCTGGTGAGTTCGCTAATTGAATACCATTACTAACGAGCTCTTGTCTTAATATTTCTTCACCGATAATATAAACCTTCGCTCCTGGATGATGCTCCTGGAGATAGTGGATCGTAACGAGTGCTGGATTCAATAAGTTTTCAAGACCGACACGAATCCCGAGCTTAGCTAGCTTATCAACATAGTTTTCCCGAGAATCAATCGTCTTGTTCGTTAGAAACAGCAGCTTCTTATTTTCTGATTGCAAGTACTGTATCGTTTCTAATGCACCATCTATCAATTCTTCACCAAGGTACACCGTTCCGTCTAAATCAAATATATAACCTAAATAATGCTGCACTAAATCATTCCCCTTTCTAACCCCTGCTCATTTATTGTAAGCTAATCGATAACAAATCCTGACCCATCGTAATTTTTGATAACGTGCCTGCTGGCAATTGATTCAGTACCTCTTCATATGGCTCATCATCCATTAGATGAACGAGTACTAACTTCTCTATCGCATCCATATTGTAAAAGCCTACAATATCCTCTAAGCTGCTATGAGTGGGCATTGCGTTACGTGCCGTTGTTGCTTCATGTATAAGCAAATCGATTTTCTCATATCGAGTAATCGTGGGATTCAAAATAGTATCTGCTGAATAAATAACGACTTTATTATGATATATAGCCTCCACTCCTACGGTAGGAACATCGCCATGGCTAGCAGGAAATATTGAAAGTGAGCAATCATTGCTGCTCCAAATTAGTGACGGCTCCTTCCAGTTAAACGAATGGATTCGTATTTCGAATAAACATGGCCACTCATTCAGCTCCATTAAGTCAAGCCAATTTTCTAGCCATTCTCTTCTTTCCTCGACACAATAAATATCGAATGGCTCTGTTCGCCCATCAATCCACATTCCCCATAATAAGGAAGGTAGTCCGTAAATATGATCATTATGAAAATGAGTAAATAATAAGCGCTTAATATGATTCGTCGGAATTGCTAAACTTTTAAGCTTGCCTAATGGATTTCCACCAACATCGATTAATGTACCTGACTCAAACTCTCGAAGTAGGAGATACGTATTGTCTCGATCGATTCCAGATGCCGCACATGCTGTTCCCATTAAGATAATTTCCATCATAAGAACCTCCTACTTTATGCCTGAATGCATGAAGCTTTCTACGAACTGTCTTTGGAAAAGGAAAAACGCTGCCAGTAACGGTGTAATAACAAGCACGGTCGCCGCCGTTACGGTTCCCCATTGTGCACCGGTCTCGAAGGATTGAGCAAATATCGCAATACCTACCGTTAACGGACGAGATTCGACCGAGTTGGTAACAACGAGCGGCCACATAAAGTTACTCCAGTGGGTACTGACGGAAATTAAGCCAAAAGCTACAAAAGTCGGTTTTGCTGATGGTAAATAAACATGCCATAACGTTTGATACCATCTACATCCATCCACTTTAGTCGCGTCATCAAGCTCCATCGGTATTTGCTTGAACGTTTGTCGCAATAGAAACACACCGAATGCAGAGGCCCAGTAAGGCAGCATAATCGCTAGCTTTGAATCTATTAATCCTAATTCCTTCATAATGGCATAGTTCGGGAAAATAAGAATATCTGGCGGAATCATAATTTGTACTAAGAACAAGATGAAGATGAATCCTTGCCCTATAAAATTTAATCTAGCGAAGGCATAAGCCGCTAAAGTAACTGTAAATAATTGTACGGCTAAAATCCCCACGACAATAATAATTGTATTAAAGTAATATCTCATAAAGGGAATCGTATCCCATGCGGATATATAGTTGAAAAAAGTTGGATTTTTAATCGAAAATGGGTTAGCTCTCGTTATTACCTCGACCGAAGGTGTAAATGATGTAACGACTGTCCATACGAGTGGGACGAGAAAGATAAGCCCGATAATCGAAATAATGACTCTGTTTATAATATTATTCATAACGTGTTAACTCTCCCTCCTAGTAATGGATCCGCTTATCTAAATATGCGTAATTAAAGATCGATATCGATAGTAAAATGACGAGTAGAATAACTGTTAATACTGAGGCTTTCCCCATATCCCAGAAGCTAAATGCCGTCTCATAAATATGGAATAAGAGAAGATTACTCGCATTATTGGGACCGCCCTTCGTCATAATATAGAGATGATCGACCATCTTAAATGCATTCGTAGTTGCAATAACCATAACAAACAACGTTGTAGGCATTAGTAATGGGAATGTAATCGTACGGAAGATGCGGAAAGGACGTGCACCCTCTATTTTGGCTGCTTCATAAACCTCCCCTGGTAGGTTCTGTAATCCCGCTAAATAGAAGAGCATAAAGAAACCCGCTTCCTTCCAGATCAACATAACGATCATCGAGAACATAACCCATGTTGAGCTGCCTAACCAATTGGCACCATTGATTCCGAAAACACTTAAAAACTTATCTAGCAATCCAAAATCAGGTGTGTAAATAAACAACCAAATATTTGCAATCGCAATCATCGGGATTAATGTAGGGTAGAAGAATGCCGCTCTCAGCAATCCTGTACCTTTCGTCTTGTTATTCACCCATATTGCAAAATAAATAGCAAAGAAAATACTTACGGGAACTGTACCAATCGCGAGTAACATATTGTTCGTAAGCACTTTGTAAAACACTTCATCCTGAAATACATGCTTATATTGATCGAATCCTACAAAAGTAGCATTCTTAAATGAAGAGCTTAGAAAGCTTGAATAAATAGATTTAATAATCGGATAAAATGTAAACATAACAAGAAATATAAGTGAAGGAAATAGTAGCGCATACGCAAAAATATTTTCTTTCCAGTTAATTTTCCCTTTTAGACTTAAGCTGCGGTTTGTCAATGCAATACCCCATTTCTACAATTCTCACACGAAAAAACCACGTTGCATAATAAACCCACAGCTAATACATAGAGTTTAATATGCAATCGTGGCTTCTCATGGGCTCTAGCCAATTAATACATCAATATGAAGTTATACGCTGATTTCTAAGTCTATTTAAAACTTTTAAGAATTTCGTCAGCCTGTGTTTGTGATTTCTCCAATGCTTCCTTAGCAGTCATATCACCTTGTAATGCAGCCTGAATATTATCATTGAATAACTTCGTAACTTGACCATTCTGGTAAGTAGATAATTCACTGTGCGCATATTCCAATTGATCTCTAGCGATTTTCGCCTGCGGGAACTCTTCTACATATGTTTTCAAAACATCTGTTTCATAAGCTGCCTTAGTCGTTCCAACATATCCAGTCTCCATCGACCATTGTGCAACGCGCTCAGGTTGCGTTAAGAACTCAATGAACTTCGCTGCTGCCTGTTTGTTTTCTTCCGGAATATCTTTGAACACATATAGATTTCCGCCGCCAGTTGGTGAACCATATTGCTTGTTAGCAGGCAAGAACGCTACACCAAAATCAAATGCTGCTTCGTTTTTCACCTTCGTTAGATTACCTGTTGTATGATACATCATTGCTGTTTTTCCGCTAATGAAGTCAGATGGGACAGTTGCCCACTCAATGATGCCTTCAGGCATAACTTTATCTGTTTGACCTAGGTCCATATACATTTGCAAACCTTCTTCAACATGGGGCTGATTGAAAGATACTTGTTTTCCATCCGTAGACATAATGTTGTCTCCACCTTGGAGAGCCAACGCTTGCAGCATCCAGTATTGGTAGCCCGTACTTGGGATTTCAATGCCCCATTGCGATACATTGCCGCCTGCATCCTTAGTCGTTAATGCTTTTGCATATTCTCTCATTTCAGTCCAATTCGTCGGTGCTTTCTCTGGGTCTAGGCCCGCTTCCTTAAATGCATCTTTGTTGTAATAAAGTACGATCGTGCTTCGTTGGAAGGGAATACTCCATACCGTATCACCCGATTTGGTATTACCCATGAAAGCATCATAGAAACCATTGAAATATTCGGGAGTGAATCTCGGTGTTAAATCTTCAAGTGCATCCATAGAAAGAAGTGAATAAAGATCCGTTGATAGAAGTACAGCAATGTCTGGTGCATTATTACCTTGTACGGCAGTCATGACCTTCGTTACAGTATCTTGATAACTGCCACCATAAATTGGTTTAATTGTAATGTTTTCATTTTCTTTCTCAAAGTCTTTTGCCAAATTATCAATAATTGTAGTAATCGGCCCCCCTACAGCAACTGGGAAATAAAATTCTAGCTCAACTGCTTTGTCACCGCTTCCACCAGACTTTTGGCTTGATCCAGGATTGTTAGACTCCTCTTTACTACATGCTGAAATAATCAATGCAAACATAGCTACTAAAACAATAATCTTCTTCACTTAAATCCCCCCGAAAAATAATTTTATATTGTAATAATGGTAATACCTGTCTAACTATAATACATTTTTGTAAATAATAATCACGATTTACATGATTATTTTGTAAAGCACCATGCTAATCATGCAGTAGGATATTTTGAAAATGTCCATGAAAATATTAAAAACCCCGCGCAGGAACCGCTTTCATTTCTGAAAGTGTTCTTTGCGCAGGGTTCTCATTATCTCTACCCGCACTATTAAATTCGATTATTTTCATAGTACACGCATTTCACAAATTTGACAAGTATTATTTATTAACCTATTGCAAGTTTCATTTGCTCTTGCACTAGCATACGTTGTCGTTCTTGCTCCTTTGCATCCCATTGAAGCAGTTTCCCCATTTCTAGTAGCACAAAATCTAGTACATCTTCTGTTTTTTTACGATCAAAATATAACCATCCTGTCCTTCTTGCAAAAAAGTCACATGCCATTACAGTCATTTCATTATTTACACAATAAACTACCTCTGCACGAAGTAGCTGATCCTGTATCGGAAGTAAGTCATCCTGCTCAGCTATCAAATAACGATATATAGAATTTGTATTAGATCCATAGCGAGAAAGTAATTCCAGTGATTGCTCCGCAGTTATTCCAAGTAATTGCCCCGCCTTAACTAGTTTTTTTCTATTATGTTCAAAGGATTCTCCCTCTTGTGAAATTCCACCACTGATCAATTCACGCTTAGTCGTACATGGTGGATACACTCTACCTTCCTCATCCAGTAGCTGCATTGAAACTAAATTAACGACCTTCTCAGCAGTTTTACGAAATTCGGTAAGCATTCCTCCCATAACCGTTATTAACCCTTGTTCTGAAACGATAAGTTCATCTTTACGTGATCGTTCAGAGTAATTTCTACCTCCTTCGTAAACAAATGGACGCAGCCCGATCCAGCCTGATTCAATGTCTACCCGCTTCAATCCAACAGTAGGAAACAGATAATTAATCGCATTAAGCAGATCATTCCGATCCTCTGTACTAATCCTCGAATCTTTCATAGTCCTTTTATTCACAGTGTCAGTCATCGTAATATACGTCTTTTTACCATAAGGACTGACGGAAATTATTCTACCATCAGCTAAATCGAAATATCCCGCCTGCTTAATTGGTAATCGCTCAGCATCAACGACGAAATGAATCCCTTCATCCTCGCATGATCCCGCTGCATTTACAATCTTTTTCGCATAAATATCGTAGCTTTCTCCACTAATAAGATCCGCCACCTTTACACCTGTTATTTTACCATTTTTATAAAGATAATCGGTCACCTTGGCATAGTTTGCAATAGCTGCACCTTGGAGCTTAGCACTTTTCATAACTTCCATCGTCAACCTAACATCGTCAATAATATATTCAAAATAATAGCCTGAACCTTTCAATCCTTCAGTTTTGAACAACGGCTCCAGCTTTATCGTTTCTTTTCTATCAACCATCTTTCTCCGTTCTCCCCGCTTGACACGAGCAAGCCAATTATAGACGTGCAAGCTTATCTTGCTTGCAATATAACTATAATTCCCTTTGTTATAAATCGGAAGCAAGATCGGAATCGGTTCAATCAAATAAGGTGTGCTCCTATGCAGCAATGCACACTCCAAGCCAACGTCCTTAACGAGTCTTATTTCAGTTGGTTTTATATATCCATGCCCACTATGAATTAACTTTGCCGATCGGCCGATCATAGTACCCGAAGTAAAGTCATTCATCTCCACCAAGCCTACCTTCATCCTACGCACACTTGAATCCCAGGCAATACCCGCTCCAATAATCCCTCCGCCAATTACAATTAAATCTAGTTGTTGGCTTGCCATACTACGCAAGTAATTTGTTCGTTCATTAACTAAAAGTAGTCCCATGATCATTCCTCCTACAAACTTTTTGTTGCTTCTAGATATAACCTCTTTGATACAAAAAGTTACTTCGAAAGCATGTGCTACGCTATAAGACATGTTTTAAGAACATTTGAGAGAACAATAAAAAACCCTAAAGCATAAACAATACATACCGATGCCGGTATAATGTTCTGCAATAGGGTTCTCCATTTTCTCGCCCGTTTTTAGCAAACATATTTAATTATTGCTATTCGTGCATACTTAGCAATCGTTTAGCGGAACATGCTCCATAACTTTAGCAAATGAAGTGTATTGTTCGGATCAATTTTTTGCGCTAATACAAAATTAACAATTTGCTCTTCCTGTGTTTCGGTTAGTTTTTCCTGCAAAATAGTTGCTGCTGATTTGGTAAGCTTACGAACCTTCACTCGATCCTGCAAATCGTATTTGGTAGCATCACCAAGTAATTTGCGTAGACGTTCCTTTGTCGTTGGATTTTTCGACTTAAACTTCACTCGCTCTACTAACTGTGGACTAATACCGAACTTTTGATAACTCATTCATCAGACACCTCCGTATAGGCAACTACCTCTAATGAATTAACTATATGCAAGCAATCACTAATAATTGCCTAATCTATTTGTTCTCCTTGAAATAAAGGATCATTCCGCAGCCATTCTATTAATCTAGCATACGCCGAATCATGCCAAAAACTATCCTGAGCAACAAGATCAGAGGCATCCTCCCTCGCTTGTTCAAGTAATTCATAGTCAGCAACCATATCGGCAAGCTTGAATTCTGGTAGACCGCTTTGCTTTGTCCCGAAGAAGTCTCCCGGACCGCGAAGCTCAAGATCACGGCGCGCTACCTCGAAGCCATCATTCGTATCGGTCATAACCTTCATTCGTTCACGGCCAACTTCTGACTTAGGGTCAGCGAGTAATATACAATAGGATTGATGCTCACCACGCCCTACCCGGCCACGCAGCTGATGCAATTGCGATAGTCCAAAGCGCTCAGCATCCATAATCATAATAATTGTTGCATTAGGTACATCGACGCCTACTTCAACAACCGTTGTTGCAACTAACACTTGTGACTCGTTACTGGCAAAAGCACTCATCGATGCTTCTTTCTCAGCTGCACTCATCCGGCCATGCAGCAGTCCTACTTGCAGATCAGGAAATGCCTGTTGCATCGTAATGTGCACGTCAATAACATTCTGCACTTCAAGCTTCTCAGATTCTTCGATTAGTGGGCATATGACATAGGCCTGACGCCCAAGCGCTACCTGCTTAC